>JBKPDY010000160.1:0-31709 GCA_046728155.1 Actinomycetota bacterium | reverse complement strand
GCCAGCGGCCGCAGCCGCTTCGCCTTCGTCTCCGTGGTGGTGATCTTTCCGTGCTTGAAGAGGGACGTGGCGAGGTTCGCCAGCATCAGCCTCTCGTGCGCGGGGCTGCCACCGAGGCGAGGGCCCTTGGTCGGCTGAGGCATCGTTGGTGCTCCTTGTAGGTGTGGGTGTTAGAGCTGCTCGGTCTCGCGGTAGTCGTCGGTGTCGTAGTCGTCGGCGAAGCTGTCCACCACGTGGGCCGGGTCGAAGATCGGGGCTGAGTCCTTGAGCCCCAGGCCCATCCCGGCCAGCTTCATCTTCACCTCGTCGATCGACTTCTGGCCGAAGTTGCGGATGTCGAGCAGGTCGGCCTCGGTTCGGGCGATGAGCTCGCCGACCGAATTGATGCCTTCGCGCTTGAGGCAGTTGTACGACCGTACGGTGAGGTCCAGCTCCTCGATCGGCAGTGCCAGGTCGGCGGCGAGCTGTGCGTCCTGCGGCGAGGGGCCGATGTCGATGCCCTCGGCGGTCTCGTCCAGCTCGCGGGCCAGACCGAAGAGCTCAACCAATGTGGAACCGGCGCTGGCCAGCGCCGTTCGCGGCGTGATCGACGGCTTTGCCTCGACATCGATGATGAGCCGGTCGAAGTCGGTGCGCTGCTCGACGCGGGTGGCCTCGACCCGGTACGTCACCTTGAGCACCGGCGAGTAGATGGAGTCGATCGGGATCCGCCCGATTTCCTGACCCGTCTGCTTGTTCTGGGCCGCGCTGACGTATCCGCGACCCCGCTCGACCGTGAGCTCCATGTCGAGTCGGCCCTTGCCGTTGAGGGTCGCGAGCTTCAGTTCGGGGTTGTGGACGGTCACCCCCGCCGGTGGCTGGATATCGCCGGCGGTCACGTCGCCCGGGCCCTGCTTACGCAGGTACATCGAGACCGGCTCGTCGTGCTCGGAGCTGACGCACAGGTCCTTGACGTTCATGACCAGCTCGACCACGTCCTCCTTCACGCCTGGGATCGTGGTGAACTCGTGCAGAACGCCGTCCACCTTGATGCTGGTGACGGCCGCGCCCGGAATGGAGCTGAGCAGTGTACGCCGCAGGGAGTTGCCGAGCGTGTAGCCGAAGCCCGGTTCGAGCGGCTCGATGGTGAACCGGGACCGGATCTCGTTGATCGACTCCTCGGTGAGGGTCGGTCGCTGTGAGATGAGCACTTCGTTTCTCTTTTCGTTCGGGGCACCCGCTATTTGATGCCCGACGCCTTCAATTCTGCCGTACGGCCTTAGGGTGCAGTTACTTGGAGTAGAGCTCGACGATCAGCTGCTCCTGGACCTGCGTGTCGATCGATGCGCGCGGCGGGAGCGAGTGGATCAGGATCTTCATCTGGCTGGGGACCGCCTCCAGCCACGCCGGCACTGTTCGCTGGCCGGCCTGGGCCCGGGCGATCACGAACGGGGTGAGCTCCGCGGATTTCTCCCGGACCTGCACGATGTCGTGCTCGCTGACCCGGTACGAGGGAATGTCGACCTTCTTGCCGTTGACCACGAAGTGTCCGTGCTTGACCAGCTGCCGCGCCATGTCGCGGGACTGGGCGTAGCCGGCCCGGTAGACGACATTGTCCAATCTGGACTCGAGGATCTGGAGCAGTGCCTCGCCGGTCTTGCCGGAGCGGCGGTTCGCTTCCTCGTAGTACGTCCGGAACTGCTTTTCGAGCACGCCGTAGATGCGGCGGGCCTTCTGCTTCTCGCGTAGCTGTAGCAGGTACTCGCTCTCCTTGGTCCGACCGCGGCCGTGCTGGCCGGGCGGGAACGGACGCGACTCGAACGGACACTTCGGCCCGTCGCATTTGGAGCCCTTCAGGAACAGCTTCATCTTCTCGCGACGGCAGCGGCGGCAGTCGGCACCGGAATAACGAGCCATGATGTGTCTCTCCCCAGCCTCAGACGCGGCGACGCTTGGGCGGTCGGCAACCGTTGTGCGGCTGCGGCGTGACATCGGAGATCGTCCCGACCTCGAGGCCCGCCGCGGTGAGCGAACGGATGGCGGTTTCCCGCCCGGAACCTGGACCCTTGACATACACGTCGACCTTGCGCATGCCGTGCTCCATCGCCCGCCGGGCGGCGGCCTCGGCGGCCAGCTGTGCCGCGAAGGGGGTGGACTTACGCGAGCCCTTGAATCCGACCTGTCCGGCCGAAGCCCACGAGATCACGGCGCCCATCGGATCCGTGATCGACACGATCGTGTTGTTGAACGTGCTCTTGATGTGGGCCTGCCCATGGGCGACGTTCTTTCGCTCCTTGCGCCGCACCTTCTTGACGGCCGCAGGGCCGGTACGTGCCTTCGGTGGCATCTCTCTGTGCGCTCCCTCGATGCGAAGCTCCGCTTCGCGTCTGTAAGTTCGTGCCGGGCTGTGCCCGGCTCCTATGCCTTTGACTTTGGGGGGAATGCGGGGGGCCCACCCCCCGCAGGTCACTTCTTCCCGGGCTTCTTCTTGCCGGCGACCGTGCGCTTAGGGCCCTTGCGGGTACGCGCGTTGGTACGGGTCCGTTGCCCGCGGACGGGCAGGCCGCGGCGGTGCCGGATGCCCTCGTAGCACCCGATCTCGACCTTGCGCCGGATATCGGCGGCGACCTCACGGCGAAGGTCGCCCTCGACCTTGTAGTTGGCTTCGATGTGGCCACGCAGCTGGACGACCTCGTCGTCGGTCAGGTCCTTGGAGCGTTTGTCGGGGTCGATGCCGGTCGCCGCAAGCGTCGCCGACGCGCGGGTCCGGCCCATCCCGAAGATGTAGGTGAGCGCGACCTCCATCCGCTTCTCGCGGGGGAGGTCGACGCCGACTAGACGTGCCATGTGCGGGCGTTCTCCATTTCGGCGAACTTGAGAGCCGACCAGCTTGCGCCGTCTGCTCCGGAGGTCTGTGCCCGCTCCGTCCCGGCGGTCGCCGGGCCTCGGCCTCCGACCGAGGGTGAGCCGCGTGCGACTCCCGTCTAAGAGAAATGATCACCGCGGCTGGAGCGGAACTCTATGTGGTGGTGCGAGTGTGCGTGTGGCACGTACCGGGTTCAGCCCTGGCGCTGCTTGTGGCGCGGGTCATCGCAGATGACCATGACCCGGCCGTGGCGCCGGATGACCCGACATTTGTTGCAGATCTTCTTGACGCTCGGCTTGACCTTCACCGGTTTGCCTCTTCTGATCGCGCCCTGGTCACCGGCCTCGCGGCCATTGACAACCTGGGCTTTGTCCGACGGAGAACCCGTCACTTGTAGCGGTAGACGATCCGCCCGCGGGTGAGGTCGTACGGCGAGAGTTCCACGACGACCCGGTCCTCGGGCAGGATACGGATGTAGTGCTGCCGCATCTTGCCGCTGATGTGGGCCAAGACCTTGTGACCATTGGCGAGCTCTACCCGGAACATGGCGTTGGGCAAGGGCTCGACGACCCGGCCTTCGATCTCGATGGCACCGTCCTTCTTCGGCATATCCTCCGCTACCTGACGTTGGTTCTGGTTCAGCTTGACGCACTGTCCATTTCACGAGCGGTAGAGGGCCGCCCGCGCCAGCCGCGGCTCCGGACCGCCGCGCACACGAAGCGCAGAATGCATGGCGGGCATAACGGAGTTGACGCTGTGCGCCGGGTGAAGTGTACGTGCTGGTGGGCATCGACGGCAAACCGGACGCCGGCGCACCCGCGGCCGGGCGTGTCGACCCCCGGAAGATCACCAACGTGCGAGATCGGCCCCCCCGTTGTACGGCTCGCCGGTTTTGGGAGGTTTGGCGTCGTACGGCCGACTGGGTGCCCTTCGCCGACCACCCTGCTTCTCGTCGTTTTTGATCATGTAAGCGGGGAGAGGACGCGACTAGAGCACCGCGGCCCGGGCCGAGGCGAGGTCACCGAGGTGATCCGCGCCACCGTCGACCGCGGTCAATACCCACGCTCCGTCCTCGAGCAGGGCGACGGTGTGCTCGACGTGGGCGGCGACCGAATTGTCCTGCGTGACCACCGTCCAGCCGTCCGAGAGCTCGATGGTCCGGGGCGAGCCGAGCGCGATCATCGGCTCGATCGCGAGGACCAGACCAGGCACGAGACGCGGACCCTTGCCCGGCCGGCCGCGGTTGAGCACGTGCGGGTCCTGATGCATCTCGGTGCCGATGCCGTGGCCGCCGTAGCCGTCGACGATGCCGAACCGACCGGCTGAGCGAACGGCGTTCTCGACCGCGCGGGAGATATCGGTCAGCCGGCCGCGGCCTGAGAGCATCCCGCGGACGGCCGCCGTGATGCCGGCCCATAGGGCGTCCTCGGCCACCTGGGTCAGCCGCGTCAACGCGGGATCGACCCGGCCGACTCCGACGGTGATCGCGGCGTCGCCGTGCCATCCGTCGACGATCGCGCCACAGTCGATCGAGATGAGGTCACCTTCGTGCAGGATCTGCGAAGTGCTGGGGATGGCGTGGACCACCTGGCTGTTCACCGATGCGCAGATCGTCGCCGGGTACCCCTGGTAGCCGAGGAACGACGCTGTCGCTCCGTGCGAGCCGATGACCGCCGAGGCGACCTGATCGAGTCTCGCCGTCGAGACACCGGGGGCAGTCGCCTCCCGTACGGCGGCGAGCGCCTCCGCCACGACCAGACCGGCCGCGCGCATCTTCTCGATCTGCTCCGGCGTCTTGTACTGGATCTCGAGTTGCCGGCGGAACATTGTGTTGTTCATCCCCCGTACGGCCGCAGGGCGTCGATGGCCCGTCCGGTCACATCCTCCACCGGACCGGTCGCGTCGATCCCGACCAGCTTGCACTGCGCGCCATAGAAGGTGACGAGCGGTGAGGTGTCGCGGGCATAGACCCGCAGCCGCTCGGCGACCGTGTCGGCCTTGTCGTCGTCGCGTTGGTAGAGCTCGTTGCCACAGCGGTCGCAGATGCCGTCATGGATGGGCGGGTCGAAGATAATATGCCAGATCTTGCCGCAACCACGGCAGGTACGCCGGCCAGAGAGGCGCCGGATCACCTCGTCATCGTCGACAACCAACTCGAGCACGACATCGAGGCCGACCCCGAGATCGACAAGTAGCTTGTCCAGGGCGCTGGCCTGAGGAACGGTCCTTGGGAAACCGTCGAGGAGGAAGCCGTCGGCGGCGTCCGGCTCGGCCAGCCGGTCGCGGACCATGTTGATCGTCACCTCGTCCGGCACGAGTTGCCCGCTGTCCATGTACCGCCGCGCCTCGACCCCGAGCGCGGTGCTGGCCTGCACGTTCGCCCGGAAGATGTCGCCGGTCGAGATCTTGGGCACGGACAGGTGCGAGGCGACGAACTCCGCCTGCGTACCCTTGCCCGCTCCGGGTGGCCCCAGGAGCACCAGTCTCATGGGATCACCACCCCTCGCTCGTTCCCGCTTGCGGTCGTACGCATGTCTTTCGCCAAGCCTGCGCCGTAGCGGTCCGGTCTACCGAAGGAACCCTTCGTAGTTGCGCTGCATGAGCTGGCTCTCGATCTGCTTCACCGTCTCCAGGCCCACGCCGACGATGATCAGCACGGCGGTGCCGCCGAACGGGAAGTTCTGCTTCTGCCCGCCGACGAGATTGATGAACAGGTTCGGCAGGATCGAGATGAGGCCCAGGTACATCGCACCGGGGAGCGTGATGCGGCTGAGTATGTAGTCGAGGTACTCCGCTGTCGGCTTACCCGGCCGGATTCCCGGGACGAAGCCACCGTACTTCTTCATGTTGTCGGCGACCTCGGTCGGATTGAAGGTGATCCCGACATAGAAGTACGTGAAGAAGATGATCAGGAGGAAGTACAGCGAGATGTTGACCCAGCTGGTCGGGTTGATCACATAGTCGTTGATGAACAGATAGAACGCGCTGGGATTGTTCTTGTTCATGAACCCGAGCGCCAGTTGCGGCAGGTAGAGAAGTGACGAGGCGAAGATGACCGGGATGACACCGGCCTGGTTGACCTTGAGCGGGATATACGTCGACGTGCCGCCGTACATCCGCCGGCCGATCATCCGCTTGGCGTACTGAACCGGGATGCGCCGTTGCGCCTGTTCGATGAAGACGACCAGACCGATCACCACGATGCCGATCGCCAGGATGCCGAAGAAGACGTACCAGCCTTTGGCGATCTTGATCTGCCAGCCCTCGGAGGGGAGCCGGGCGGCGATCGACGTGAAGATCAGAACAGACATGCCGTTGCCGACACCCCGGTCGGTGATCAGCTCGCCCAGCCACATGATCACGCCCGTACCGGCGGTCATCGTGATCACCAGGACGACGAGCGTGAGGGGGGTGGGCAGGGGCGAGGCCGGGATGACCGGGAAGCTGTCGCACCGGTTCTGGAAAAGCTGGCCGGACCGGGCCAGCGCGACGAACGCCGACGACTGCAGGACGGCGAGGCCGAGCGTGAGGTAGCGGGTGTACTGCGTGATCTTCGCGGTGCCGGACTGCCCCTCCTTCTTCAGCTGCTCCAGGCGCGGGATCACGACGGTGAGCAGCTGGAGGATGATGCTCGCGGTGATATACGGCATGATGCCGAGCGCGAAGACGGACAGCTGCAGCAAGGCGCCGCCGGAGAAGAGGTTCAGCAGCGTGTAGACGCCGTTGATGTCCGAGCCCTGAATAGCGGTGATGCATTGCTGGACGTTCGCGAACGAGACTCCAGGGCTGGGCAGAGTCGCCCCGAGCCGGTAGACAGCGATGATCGCCGCCGTGAACAGCAGCTTCCTGCGCAGGTCAGGCGTTCGAAACGCACTGAGAAAGGCGGAGAGCAAGATCTTCCTCCTGCGCATTGCGGCCGCCGATCGTGTCGGACGGCAGGGGGCGTTACCTGGATGCCGGGACCTCCGCAAGCCTCGGTGAGACCTCGGGAAGCCACGACGAACTCTCAGACCGACGAGAGTCCGCGATGGCAGACTCTAACAGCCAGGACGGCCGATCGTCCTGGCTGGGCCGGGCGAGCGCGCTTACAGCTGGATGGCCGAGCCACCAGCCGCCGTGATCTTCTCCCGAGCGGAAGCGCTGAACGCATGCGCCGACACCTGCAGACTCACCCCGCCCAGGTCACCGTCGCCCAGCACCTTGACCGGCTGGCCCCTGCGGACCGCGCCCGCCTCAGCCAGCTCGGCCGGGCCGATCTCCCCGCCGCCCGGGAACAGCTCGGCGAGGCGGTCGAGGTTGACCACCTGGAACTCGACCCGAAACCGGTTCTTGAAGCCCTTGACCTTCGGCAGGCGCATGTGAATGGGCATCTGACCACCCTCGAACGCCGCCGAAATGCTCTTTCGAGCCTTTGAGCCCTTCGTGCCCCGCCCGGCGGTCTTGCCCTTCGAACCCTCACCGCGTCCGACCCGCGTCTTCGGGGTCTTCGCCCCCGGCGCCGGCCGTAGATGGTGCACCTTGATCGTCATTTACTCGACCTCCTCGACGGTCACCAGGTGGCTGACGGTGAAGATCATGCCCCGTATCTCGGGGCGATCCTCCCTGACCACCGTGTCATTGATCCGCCTCAGGCCGAGCGTCCGCAGCGTCTCCCGCTGGTTGCGCTTGGCCCCGATCACGGAGCGCACCTGGGTCACCCGCAACCGCGCCATCAGCCAGCCACCCCCGCCCGTGCCTTCAGCATCGCCGCCGGCGCCACATCCTCGACCGTCAGGCCACGGCGGGTAGCGACCTTCTCCGGCGACTCGAGCGCCTTCAGGGCCGCCACCGCCGCATGCACGATGTTGATCGGGTTGGCCGAGCCGAGGCTCTTCGAGAGCACGTCGTGGATGCCGGCACACTCGAGAACCGCCCGGACCGGGCCGCCGGCGATGACACCCGTACCTGCGCTGGCCGGCTTGAGCAGCACCACTCCGGCCGCGGCTTCACCTTGCACCGGATGCGGGATCGTGGAACCGATCCGCGGCACGGTGAAGAAGTGTTTCTTGGCCTCCTCCACACCCTTGGCAATAGCCGTGGGTACCTCCTTGGCCTTGCCGTACCCGATGCCGACATGTCCGTCGCCGTCGCCCACCACGACCAGCGCGGTGAAGCTGAACCGGCGGCCACCCTTGACCACCTTCGCGACGCGGTTGATCGTGACGACCCGCTCGAGATGCGGAGTCTTCTCGACCGCCTCGCGCGGGCCGCGGCCACCCTCGCGACCGCCGCGACGGCCTTCCCGGCCGCCCTCGCGACCGCCGCCCTCGCGACTGCCGCCCTCGGGGCCGCTACTACCGGACCCGGAGCCCCGGCGCTGTGGACCTGGCATTTATCCGTCCAACCTCTCGTTAGAACTCGAGTCCGGCTTCGCGCGCGGCGCCGGCGAGCGAGGCGATCCGCCCCGCGTACCGGTTGCCACCGCGGTCGAAGACGACCTTGTTGATTCCGGCCGCCCGGGCCCGTTCGGCGACGAGCATGCCAACCCGGGCGGCCTGGGCCTTTTTGTCCCCCTCGCCACCGCGGATCGACGGGTCGAGGCTGGAGGCCGACACCAGCGTGTGTCCCCGGCTGTCGTCCACCACCTGAGCCGTGATGTTGCGCAGCGACCGGGTGATGACCAGACGCGGCCGCTCAACCGTGCCGACCACGTTCTTGCGGACACGGAAGTGGCGGCGGGACCGCCCGATGGCGCGCCGCGCGGAGACACCACTGCGCCGCCTGAGGAGTGTCGCAGTCACTTCTTGCCCGCCTTCCCGGCCTTGCGGCGAATGACCTCGCCCTGGTACTTGATGCCCTTGCCCTTGTAGGGCTCGGGCGGACGGATCTTGCGAATCCTCGCCGCCACCTCGCCGACCAGCTGCTTGTTGATCCCTGCGACATGGAACAGCGTCGGACGCTCGACCGTGAATGTGATCCCGTCGGGAGCCTCCACCATGACCGGATGTGAGAAACCGACCGCGAACTCCAGGTCGGAGCCCCGCTGTTGGACCCGGTAGCCGGTGCCGCTGATCTCGAGCGACTTGCGGTACCCCTCGGTGACGCCGACGACCATGTTCGCCACCAGCGTGCGGCTCAGACCATGCAGCTCCTTGGCCCGTCGCTCGTCGTTGGGACGGCGCACCACGAGCGCGCCATCTTCGTCTCGCTCCACAGTGATCGGTTCGGCCACGGTGTGCTCGAGCTGGCCCTTGGGCCCCTTCACCGAGACGTGCTGACCGGTGATGTTCACCTCGACCCCGGTTGGGACCGGGATCACCTTTCGTCCGATGCGTGACATCGCAGGCCTCCTACCAGACGTAGGCGAGGACTTCCCCGCCCACCCCTCGCTTGCGGGCCTGCCGATCAGTGAGCAGCCCCTGAGATGTCGAGATGATCGCCACACCCAGCCCGCCGAGGACGCGCGGCAGCTCCGGAGCCTTCGCGTAGACGCGCAGACCGGGCTTGGACACGCGACGGATACCGGCGAGGCTCCGCTCACGACTCGGGCCGTACTTCAGCTCCACGACGAGGGTCTTGCCGACGGAGTCGGCCGCCGGCTCCTCGACCGCCCACGCGGCGACGTAACCCTCCGCCTTGAGAACCTCGGCGATGTTCGCCTTGATCTTCGAGTACGGCATTGTGACGCGGTCGTGGTAGGCCTGATTGGCGTTGCGCAGACGGGTGAGCATGTCTGCGATCGGATCGGTCATGGTCATGTGTCTGTCAAACCTCTCTTGCCGCGGTTCCCCTTCTGGGCCTGCGGCAAAGAACTCTTACCAGGAGGCTTTCGTCACGCCGGGCAGCTCGCCGCGGTGCGCCATGTCACGGATGCAGATGCGGCACAGGCCGAACTTGCGGTACACCGCCTTCGGACGCCCGCAGCGCTGGCACCGGGTGTACGCGCGTACCGCGAACTTGGGCTTCTCGGCCGCCTTGAGCCGCAACGCCTTCTTCGCCATTGTTCACATCTCCTTGCCGTTATTCAGGTCCAAGTCGCGAGCTCCTTGTCGTTATTCAAGTTCAAGTCGCGAGCTCCTTGCCGTTATTCAAGTTCAAGTCGCGAGCTCCTTGCCGTTATTCAAGTTCAAGTCGCAAGCTCCTTGCCGTTATTCAAGTTCAAGTCGCAAGCTCCTTGAACGGGAACCCGAGGAGCTTCAGCAATGCCCGTCCCTCGTCGTCGGTGGCCGCGGTGGTCACGACCGTGATGTCCATGCCCCGGATCCGATCGATCCGGTCCTGGTCGACCTCGTGGAACACCAACTGCTCGGTCAGGCCGAACGTGTAGTTGCCGTGACCGTCGAGCTTGCGCCCGTCGAGTCCGCGGAAGTCCCGGATCCGGGGCAGCGCGATGGAGAGCAACCGGTCGAGGAACTCCCACATCCGGTCGCCGCGCAGGGTTACCTTCGCCCCGATCGGCATGCCTTCACGCAGCTTGAACTGCGCGACCGACTTGGTGGCCCGGCGTATCTGCGGCTTCTGCCCGGTGATCGCGGCGAGATCCCGTACGGCGCCGTCGATGAGCTTGGCGTCCCGGGCCGCCTCGCCGACGCCCATGTTGACCACGATCTTCACCAGACCGGGAACCTGCATCGGATTCTGGTACGAGAACTGCTCAGTCAGCGCCGGGACGATCTCCTCGCGGTAGCGCTGCTTGAGTCGGGGAATCGTCAACGTCTGGGTCATCAGAGGTCCTTCCCGGAGCGCCGGGAGATGCGCACCTTCTGTCCGTCGTCGTCGACGCGGTAGCCGACCCGCGTCGGTCGGCCGTCGGAGTCGACCACCATGACGTTGGAGGCATCGATCGGCGCCTCCTGGGTGATGATGCCGCCGGTCTTGGCGCCACGTTGGGTGGTGCTGATGCGGGTGTGCTTCTTGACCCGGTTGACGCCTTCGACCAGGACCTTGTTCGTGTCCGGGTAAGCGGCGAGGACCTTGCCGCGGGCGCCCTTGTCGCTCCCGGCGACGACGACGACCGTGTCGCCCTTCTTCACCTTCATCGCTCCGCCTCCCTGCGGTCGGCGCACCAATGAAGGTGCACACCACCGAGCTCTCTGCCGCTGATGGCTCGCTCGCAGGCGTCGCTCGCGTGCTCGCTCCGCTCGGTCATGGACTACAACACCTCCGGCGCGAGTGAGATGATCTTCATGAAGCGCTTGTCCCGTAGCTCACGACCGACCGGCCCGAAGATGCGGGTGCCCCGCGGGTCTCCACCGTCCTTGATGATCACGGCCGCGTTCTCGTCGAACCGGATGTACGAGCCGTCCGGGCGGCGCCGCTCCTTGACCGTACGGACCACGACCGCCTTTACGATGTCACCCTTCTTCACACCGGCGCCGGGAATGGCGTCCTTGACCGTGGCCACGATGACGTCGCCGATACCGGCGTAGCGCCGACCCGAACCGCCGAGGACGCGGATGCACAGGATCTCCCGGGCACCGGTGTTGTCGGCGACGCGCAGTCGCGACTCCTGCTGAATCACGTGACTCTCCTACGGCTACTTCGCGCGCTCGAGGATCTCGACGACACGCCAACGCTTGGTGGCCGACAACGGCCGGGTCTCCATCAACAGGACCCGATCGCCGACGCCGCAGGCGTTGGTCTCGTCATGGGCCTTGAGCCGGCTGTTGCGGCGCAGGACCTTGCCGTACAGGGGGTGCTTGACCCGGTCCTCGACGACGACCACGACGGTCTTGTCCATCTTGTCGCTGACCACGACGCCTTCCCGCGCCTTGCGGCGGTTACGGGTCGCCGTGGCCGGGGTGTTGTTCTCGGTCATGGTGCGGTCACCTCAGGTTCCTCCGAGAGCCCGAGCTCGCGCTCGCGCATGATCGTGTAGATCCGGGCGATATCGCTGCGTACCACCTGCAGCCGCCGGTTGTTGTCCAGCTGCCCGGTCGCCGACTGCACGCGGAGGTTGAACAGCTCCGCCTTGGCCTCGCGGAGCCGGTTGACGAGCTCCTCGGTAACAAGCTCGCGCAGCTCCGCGGCGGCTGTCCCCGCTGCCATCAGACCTCACCCATCTCGCGCTTGACGATGCGGCATTTCATCGGAAGCTTGTGGATCGCGCGACGCATCGCCTCTCGCGCTACCGTCTCGGTCGGGAACGACATCTCGAACAGGATCCGGCCCGGCTTGACATTCGATACCCACCACTCGGGCGAACCCTTGCCGGAGCCCATCCGCGTCTCGGCCGGCTTCTTGGTCAAGGCCTGGTCCGGGAAGACCGTGATCCAGACCTTTCCGCCGCGCTTGATGTGGCGGGTCATCGCAATACGCGCCGCCTCGATCTGCCGGTTGGTCACGTACGCGGGCTCGAGCGCCTGGATGCCATAGTCGCCGAAGACCACGCGGGTACCGCCCTTGCTCGAACCGTGCCGGTCCGGGTGGTGAGGCTTACGGAAGCCCTTCGGCGGCTTACGAGGTATCAACATTCCTCACGCCTCCTGGCTCTCAGCGGCTTCATCCACAGTGGACTCCTCGATGGTCTCGGTCAGCGGCTCGGTACCCGCTCGGGAGAGTCCGGCCGCGCCGGCCCGGCCCGCCTCAGTCCCACCGGCCGTGGTGCCCGACGCACCGGAGCGCAGCCGTCGCGGACGCTCGGCCCGGTCGACGCCACCGCGGCCGTCGCGGCGAGCCCGTCCCGGCGCCTGCGCTTGCTGGTCCGCCGCCGCACCGGCGGCGTCGCCCTTGTAGATCCAGACCTTCACGCCGATCCGACCGAACGTCGTGCGAGCCTCGAAGAAGCCGTACTCGATGTTGGCCCGCAATGTGTGCAGCGGGACGCGACCCTCCCGGTAGAACTCGGTGCGGCTCATCTCGGCGCCACCGAGGCGGCCGGATACCTGCACCCGGATACCCTTGACCTGGGTGTTCTTCATCGCCGATTGCATCGCCTTGCGCATCGCGCGGCGGAAGCTGACCCGGCTCGAGAGCTGCTCGGCGACGCCTTGGGCGACCAGCTGAGCATCCGACTCGGGACTCTTCACCTCGAGGATGTTCAACTGGACCTGCTTACCGGTCAACTTCTCCAGCTCGCCCCGGATCCGGTCGGCCTCGGCGCCCTTACGCCCGATGACGATACCCGGACGGGCCGTGTGGATGTCGATGCGCACGCGGTCCCGGGTACGTTCGATGTCCACTTTGGAGATACCGGCCCGCTCGAGCCCCTTGGACATCATCTTGCGGATGCGCACGTCCTCAGCGATGTAGTCCTTGTAGAGCTTGTCGGCGTACCAGCGTGACTTCCAGTCGGTCGAGATGCCGAGCCGGAACCCAATCGGGTGGACTTTCTGACCCATTATTCGGTCTCCTCCTCGGCATCCACGTCCGGTTCCGGACGGCTCGCCTTCGCGGCCTTGGTGGTCTTCTTCGCGGGTGCCTTCTTCGGTTCGTCCGCTGCGGTTGCGCTCTTCGCCGCGGCCTTCTTTGCGGGGGACGCCTTCGCGGCGGTCTTCTTGGCCGGCGCCGCGCTGGCCTCGTCGGCGTCGACCGGGCCGTTCTCCTCGACCTCGGCCGCGGTCGGCATGCTTGCCCGGCTCGGCGCGGCCTTCGACGCGGCCCTGCCCGGCGCGCCCTTCGACGCGGCCGCGCCCGGCCCGGACCTGGTCGGGGCCGATTTCGCGGCCGCGGCCTTCGACGCCTTACGAGCCTGCAGTGCCGCGACCACGCTCTCGACCTCGATGGTGATGTGGCAGGTCCGCTTCCGGATCCGGTATGCCCGGCCCTGCGCGCGGGGGCGGAACCGCTTGAGGGTAGGGCCCTCGTCGACATAGGCGGCCCGGACGAGGAGCGAGTCGGGGTCGAGGCGCTCGTTGTTCTCGGCGTTGGCCATGGCGCTGGCGAGCACCTTGTAGACCTGCTCGCTGGCGGCCTGCGGCGCAAACTGGAGCACGGTCAGCGCCTCCTTCGCGGGCATGCCGCGGACGAGGTCGACCACGCGGCGCGCCTTCATCGGCGAGATGCGCACATGCCGCGCTACCGCCCGCGCTCCCGGCAGCACGACGGTGTCGCCGCTCTTCGTTGCCATCGGGGTGTCCCCTCGTCTTCCTGTCACCGCCTAGCGGCGGCGACTCTTCCGGTCGTCCTTGTCGTGGCCCTTGAACGTACGGGTCAAGGCGAACTCGCCGAGCTTGTGCCCGACCATCGACTCGGTCACGAAGACCGGCACGTGCTTGCGGCCGTCGTGCACCGCGATCGTGTGGCCGAGCATCTCGGGCACGATCGTCGAGCGGCGCGACCAGGTCTTGATGACGTTCTTGGAGTTTTTCTCGTTCGCGACCTCCACCTTCCGCATCAGGTGGACATCGACGAACGGGCCTTTCTTCAAGCTGCGTGGCACGGCTTAACCCCGCTTCCGGGTGGCGTAACGACGGCGGACGATCAGACGGTCGCTCGGGAGACCCTTGCGTCGGGTCCGGCCTTCGGGTTTGCCCTTGGGGTTGACGGGGTGGCGGCCGCCGGAGGTCTTGCCCTCACCGCCCCCATGCGGGTGGTCGATCGGGTTCATCGCGACGCCGCGGACGGTCGGGCGCTTACCCTTCCAGCGCATGCGACCGGCTTTACCCCAGCTGATGTTTGACTGGTCGGCGTTACCGATCTCGCCGACGGTCGCGCGGCAGCGCACGTCGACGCGGCGGATCTCGCCCGACGGCATCCGCAGTGCGGCGTACATGCCCTCACGGCCCAGCAGCTGGATCCCGACTCCGGCCGAGCGGGCCAGTTTGGCGCCGCCGCCCGGACGCAGCTCGACGCCGTGGACGGTCGTACCCACCGGGATATTGCGCAGCGGCAGGTTGTTGCCCGGCTTGATGTCGGCGCCCGGACCCGACTCGACGACGTCGCCCTGCTTGAGGTCCTTCGGCGCGAGGATGTAACGCTTCTCGCCGTCGGCGTAGTGCAGCAGCGCGATCCGGGCGGTGCGGTTCGGGTCGTACTCGATGTGCGCAACCTTCGCCGGCACGCCGTCCTTGTCCACCCGCTTGAAGTCGATCAGGCGGTACTGGCGCTTGTGCCCACCGCCTTGGTGCCTGGTGGTGATCCGGCCGTGCACGTTGCGGCCGCCCCGGTTGTGCAGCGGGCGAAGCAGCGACTTCTCCGGCGTGTCCCGGGTCACCTCGGCGAAATCAGCCACGCTCGCGCCGCGTCGGCCGGCGCTGGTCGGCTTGAACTTACGGATAGCCATAGTCCTCTACACCCCTCAGCTGACCGGTCCGCCGAAGGCGTCGATACGGTCACCGTCGGCGAGCTTCACCATCGCCCGCTTCGTGTCCTTGCGCTTGCCCCACCCGGTGCGGGTGCGCTTGCGCTTTCCCTCGCGGTTGAGCGTGTTCACGGTGAGGACGCGGACGTTGAAGATCTGCTCGATCGCGATCTTGATCTCGGTCTTGTTCGCGTCCGGATGCACCAGGAACGTGTACCAGTTGCGGTTGAGCTCGCTGTAGCTCTTCTCCGAGACGACCGGCGCCACGATGACGTCGCGCGGATCGGCTACCGTACTCATTCCTCGCCCTCCTCGTCGTCCACGGTGGACGGCTCGATGGTCGCCACCTCGATGTCGACACCGAGGAACTCGGCGAGGGCGCCGACCGTGAAGACGACATCGTCGCTGACCAGCACGTCGTAGGTGTTCAGCTGGTCGACCGCGATCAGGTGTACCTCGGCAACGTTGCGCAGGGAGAGCCAGTTGACATCGTCGTCGCGGCTGAGCACTACGAGGACCTTGTCGGACCCGGTCGCCATCCGCAGTGTCGCCAGCGCCGCCTTCGTCCTCGGCGTGTCGTCGTCTACAAAGGACGATACAACGTGGACATGGCCACCGCGGGCCCGATCGGACAGCGCACTGCGGAGGGCGGCGGCCTTCATCCGCTTCGGCGTCCGTTGGCTGTAGTCGCGCGGTACCGGACCATGCGAGACGCCACCGCCGGCGAACTGCGGTGCCCGGATCGAGCCCTGCCGGGCCCGGCCGGTGCCCTTCTGCTTGTACGGCTTCCTGCCGCCGCCGGCGACCTCGCCCCGGGTCTTGGTCTTGTGCGTTCCTCGCCGTGCCGCCGCCAGCTGGGCCACCACGACCTGATGCATCAGCGGTATGTTCGCCTGGACGTCGAAGATCTCATCGGGCAGTTCGACCGAGCCGGCGACCTCGCCCTCGACGTTGAGAATGTCCACTGTGGCCATCACTTCACCGCGACCTTCCCGGCCGGGGCCTTCGCGGCCGTACGGATGAGCACCAGCCCACCCTTGGGGCCGGGAATCGCTCCACGGACGAGGATGAGGTTCTGTTCCGGGTCCACCGACTGAATGGTCAGACTCTGTGCGGTGTAGCGCACCCCGCCCATCCGGCCGGCCATGCCGACGCCCTTGAAGACCCGGCCCGGTGTCGCGCAGGCCCCGACCGAACCAGGAGAGCGGTGCTTGCGTTCCACCCCGTGACTCGCCTTGAGACCGTGGAAACCGTGCCGCTTCATCACGCCGGCGAAGCCCTTGCCCTTGGTCTTGCCGGTGACGTCCACCGGCTGACCTGCCTCGAATGTCTCGACCGTGACCTCCTGGCCGAGTTCGTACGTGGGCGCGTCCGTGGTCCGCAACTCGACCAGGTAGCGGCGCGGTGCCACATCGGCCTTGGCGAAGTGGCCCGCCTCGGGCTTGTTCACCTTGCGCGGGTTGACGGCTCCGTACGCGAGCTGGACGGCGGAGTAACCGTCGCGGTCGGGCGTGCGTACCTGGGTCACCACGCATGGGCCGGCCTGCACCACGGTCACCGGGACAACGCGGTTGTTGTCCCAGATCTGGGTCATGCCGAGCTTGGCTCCCAGGATGCCTTTGACTTGCCTGTCCATCAGTGGGTCCCTACAGCTTGATCTCGATGTCGACGCCAGCCGGAAGGTCGAGACGCATGAGCGAGTCGACCGTCTTTGGAGTCGGGTCGATGATGTCGATCAGACGCTTGTGTGTTCGCATCTCGAAGTGCTCACGCGAGTCCTTGTACTTGTGTGGCGAGCGGATGACGCAATAACGGTTGATCTCAGTAGGCAGCGGCACCGGGCCGGCGACCTGCGCCCCGGTGCGCGTCACCGTCTCGACGATCTTGCGCGCCGACGAGTCGACGACCTCGTGGTCGTAGGCCTTGAGCCGGATGCGGATCTTCTGTCCCGCCATGGTGGCCGTTTCCTTCCTTGCGGAGGGCTCTGCCCCCGCATGCCCCCGGGGAAAATCCCAGGTCGCTGCCGTCGCTGTCCGCACTGTGCGTTGCGCACGAAGCAAGCTTCGCGCGTGTTGCCCCCGCAGAATCTCTCGGGGTGCTGCCGTCCGGTCCGCTTGTCGACCGCACGAAGCATGCTTCATGCGCCGACCCCCGCGGTCGGGCGTGTCGTGCATCCGGGACCTGCTCCGCCGCGGCCCGCCGCTCATCGTGACGGGGGTTGGCTCGATAGGCCCGTGGGCTCGACCGCCCACTGCGGGCGTCCTTGCCGTCTCTCCACCGAAGCCAGCGGACTGTCTTCTGTGGAGCGCGGCGCCGCCTCGACATCCGAGTCAGCACCACTGCGGAGGATCTTCCGGTCGCCGCGTCTCCGCGCACCACGACCCGCGACCGCCCCGCGGACGCGACCCGTTCATTATGCCGTAGGCACACGGCAACACGAAATCCGGGTCGAATCGCTGTGGTCACCCGCACCGGCGAGGCTGATGGCGCGCAGAGCGCCAAGCCCCGCCGGAGAGAGTGTCGGTTACTTGAGAATCTTGGTGACCCGGCCGGCGCCGACGGTGCGGCCACCCTCGCGGATCGCGAACTTGAGGCCCTCTTCCATCGCGATCGGCTGGATCAGCTGGACCGTCATGCTGGTGTTGTCACCGGGCATGACCATCTCGGTACCCTCCGGCAGCGTGACCACGCCGGTCACGTCCGTGGTGCGGAAGTAGAACTGGGGCCGGTAGTTCTGGAAGAACGGCGTGTGCCGGCCACCCTCCTCCTTGGACAGTACGTAGACCGTCGCCTCGAACTGCGTGTGCGGTGTGTTCGTGCCGGGCTTCACCACGACCATGCCGCGCTCGACATCCTCACGCTTGATGCCGCGCAAGAGCAGGCCGACGTTCTCGCCGGCACGAGCCTCGTCCAGAACCTTGCGGAACATCTCGATCGCCGTGCAGACCGTCTTCTGCGACTTCTCCCGGATGCCGAGGATCTCGACTTCCTCGTTCGGCTTGAGGACACCGCGCTCGACCCGGCCGGTCACGACCGTCCCCCGACCGGTGATGGTGAAGACATCCTCGATCGGCATGAGGAACGGCTTGTCGATCTCACGCTCGGGCTGCGGAATCGCGTCGTCGACCGCGTTCAGCAACTCCATCAGGGAGTCGGACCACTTGGCGTCACCCTCCAGTGCCCGCAGCGCCGACACCCGCACGACCGGCAGGTCGTCGCCCGGGTACTCCTGGTTGGACAGAAGCTCGCGCACCTCGAGCTCGACGAGCTCTAGCAGCTCCTCGTCGTCGACCATGTCAGCCTTGTTCAGCGCCACGACGATGTAGGGCACACCCACCTGACGGGCCAGCAGCACGTGCTCGCGGGTCTGCGGCATCGGGCCGTCGGTCGCCGCCACCACCAGGATGGCGCCGTCCATCTGGGCCGCACCGGTGATCATGTTCTTGATGTAGTCGGCGTGACCGGGGCAGTCTACGTGGGCGTAGTGCCGCTTCTCGGTCTGGTACTCGACGTGCGCGATGGAGATCGTGATACCACGAGCCTTCTCCTCGGGCGCCTTGTCGATCTCGTCAAACGGCGTGTACGGGTTTTGAGCCGGCATCTTGTCATGCAGGACCTTCGTGATCGCCGCGGTCAGCGTCGTCTTCCCGTGGTCGATGTGACCAATGGTGCCGATGTTGACGTGCGGCTTAGTCCGCTCGAACTTCGCCTTCGCCACTTGTGTCCTCCTCAAGGACTTTCTTGGTTCGTACGCCCGAGCCGGATGCGCGGACGCCTTCTGTCTCGACTTGTGGGTCCTAACGGCGGTTGCCTCAGGCCCGGTTGCGTGCAGCCACGAAGGCCATGGAGAGGTCAGTCCCCGGTCGCCTTCGCGATGATCTCCTTAGCGACGTTCGCCGGAACTTCGCTGTACGAGTCGAACTGCATGCTGTAGTTCGCCCGGCCCTGGGTCTTCGACCGCAGGTCGCTGACGTAGCCGAACATCTCCGACAGCGGCACCAGGGCCCGGACGACGCGGGCACCGCCGCGTTCCTCCATCGCCTGGATGATGCCACGGCGGGAGTTGAGGTCGCCGATGACGTCACCCATGTTGTCCTCAGGGGTGACGACCTCGACGGCCATCATCGGTTCGAGGAGAGCCGGATCGGCCTTGCGGGCGGCCTCCTTCAGTACCATCGAACCGGCGATCTTGAATGCCATCTCCGACGAGTCGACCTCGTGGTGCTGGCCGTCGAGCAGCGTCACGCGGATACCGACGAGCGGGTACCCCGCCAGTACGCCGTACTGCATGGCGTCCTGGATACCGGCGTCCACCGACGGGATGAACTCCTTCGGGATGCGGCCACCGGTCACCGCGTTGACGAACTCGTACGTCGGCGAATCCGGCGCCAGCGACAACGGTTCGATCTTGACGATCACCTTCGCGTACTGGCCGGAACCACCGGTCTGCTTCTTGTGCGTGTACTCGACCTTGTCGACCACCTTGCGGATGGTCTCCCGGTAGGCCACCTGCGGCTTGCCGACGTTGGCCGCCACGTTGAACTCGCGGCGCATGCGTTCGACCAGGATGTCCAGGTGCAGCTCACCCATCCCGGAGATGACCGTCTGCCCGGTCTCCTCGTCGTTCTTGACGCGGAACGTCGGGTCCTCTTCGGCCAGGCGCTGGATCGCTGTGCCCAGCTTCTCCTGGTCCGACTTGGTCTTCGGCTCGATGGCCACCGAGATCACCGGCTCGGGGAAGGTCATCGACTCGAGGATCACCGGGTTGGCCGGGTCGCAGAGCGTGTCGCCGGTCGTGGTCTGCTTGAGACCCTGGACGGCGATGATTTCGCCGGCCTTCGCCGATGGGCGCTCCTCCCGCTTGTTCGCGTGCATCTGGTAGATCTTGCCGATGCGCTCCTTGCGGTCCTTTGTGGAGTTGACCACTTGGGCGCCGGCGTCGATCGCCCCGGAGTAGACCCGAACGTAGGTGAGCTTGCCGAGGTGCCGGTCTGTCTGGATCTTGAATGCCAGCCCGGCGAACGGCTCGGACGAGGACGGCTTGCGTTGCAGCGGCGTCTCGCCGTCGGTCGCGGTTCCCTCGATTGCTGGAACGTCCAGAGGCGACGGCAGGTAATCCACCACCGCGTCGAGCATCGGCTGGATGCCCTTGTTCTTGAAGGCGGATCCGCACAGGACGGGGTTAGCCTTGCTGGCGATCGTGGCCCGGCGGATACCGGCCTTGATGTGCTCGACCGTGATCTCCTCCCCCTCGAGGTAGCGCTCCATCACCGGGTCATCGACATCGGCCAGGGTCTCGATGAGCTTCTCGCGCCACTCGTTCGCCTGGTCGACGAGATCGGCCGGGATCTCCTCGACCGTGTAGTCCTCGCCCTTCTGGGTCTCACCGCGCCAGGTGAGGGCGCGCATGCCGATGAGGTCCACGACGCCGATGTGCCCGCTCTCCAGTCCGATCGGGATCTGGAGCACCAGCGGGGTGGCGTTGAGCCGCTCGACCATCATCTGTACGCAACGGAAGAAGTCCGCCCCGGTTCGGTCCAGCTTGTTGACGAAACACATCCGTGGGACGTGGTACTTGTCGGCCTGACGCCAGACGTTCTCGGTCTGTGGCTCAACGCCGGCCACGCCGTCGTAGACCGCAACCGCGCCATCGAGCACCCGCAACGACCGCTCGACCTCAACCGTGAAATCGACGTGCCCCGGGGTGTCGATGATCTGGATGGTGTGTCCCTTCCACTCACATTTGGTGGCGGCGGAGGTAATCGTGATCCCTCGCTCCTGCTCCTGCTCCATCCAGTCCATGACGGCGGCGCCCTCATGGACCTCACCGATCTTGTAGGTGATGCCGGTGTAGAACAGGATCCGCTCGGTCGTCGTCGTCTTGCCGGCATCGATGTGGGCCATGATGCCGATGTTTCGGACCTTGGCGAGGGCGGCGTCTGCGGCGGCCACGGTAATTTCCTTACTTCGTCGTTTCGTCGTTTCTCGTGTCGGGCGTCGGGCGCCATTACCAGCGGTAGTGCCCGAAGGCTCGCCATTACCAACGGTAATGAGCAAATGCCTTGTTGGACTCGGCCATCTTGTGGGTGTCCTCGCGCCGCTTCACTGCGGCGCCGAGGCCGTTGCTGGCGTCGAGCAGCTCATTGGTGAGGCGGTCGACCATGGTCTTCTCGCGCCGGGCCCGTGAGTACGTCACAAGCCAGCGCAGCCCCAACGTGGTCTGGCGCGGCGTCTTGACCTCGACCGGCACCTGGTAGGTCGCGCCACCGACCCGGCGACTGCGAACCTCGAGGGTCGGTTTCACGTTGTCCATGGCGCGCTTGAGCGTGACCACGGGGTCGGTACCCGTCTTTTCCTTGCACCCCTCGAGGGCGCCGTAGACGATGCTCTCCGCCAACGAACGCTTGCCGCGCAGCAGGATCTTGTTCACGAGCTGGGTTACCAGCACGGAGTTGTAGACCGGGTCCGGTGCGAGCGGACGGCGGGGCGCGGGGCCCTTACGAGGCATGTCAGCTCTTCTCCTTCTTCGCGCCGTAGCGGCTGCGGGCCTGCTTGCGGTTGCGCACGCCCTGGGTGTCGAGGGAGCCGCGGATGATCTTGTACCTCACGCCCGGGAGGTCTTTCACCCGGCCGCCACGCACGAGCACGATCGAGTGCTCCTGCAGGTTGTGACCGACGCCCGGGATGTACGCGGTGACCTCGATCTGGCTGGTCAGGCGGACGCGGGCGACCTTGCGCAGAGCCGAGTTCGGCTTCTTCGGCGTGGTCGTGTACACGCGGGTGCACACACCCCGACGCTGCGGGCTGCCCTTGAGCGCCGGCGTCTTGGTCTTGCTGGTCTTCGCCTGGCGGCCCTTACGGACGAGCTGCTGAATCGTAGGCATCCGGCCTCGAGTCTCCCTTTCCCACCGCCTCTGACGAGGGGCGGCCAAGTTTTGCCTGGTCAAGCTTGTGGTGTCAGCGCCGTCGGAGTGCGCTCCGACCCCCGAGGTCGGGCGTGTCGCCCAGCCACGGACCGGCGCTCGCTGCCACGCCGGGTTGAGAACGCACCTGCATCAACCTGACCTGCGGCGGCCTGACGCGGGCGCACGGACAAGCGTGCCTGGTCACCCAGACACCGAGAAACAAGAGTACCCACCTCCGGCGCGTTGGTCAAAACGAGCCAGATTCGTCCACCCTTCGCACATATTGTAGCTGATCTCCGTAACGCAGCTCAGGGTTTCCACCTCTACGCGACGGCACCCAGCGACCCGGTGCGGCGCGGCGTCGAAGATCCGTTTCCGCCGCGAGAATGTCAACGATTCTGCGCGTTTTCGCGGCAGAAACGGATCAAGGGCGGCTCCGGGGCAGCCCAGGCGCGGCTATCCGGCTTATATCGGATTTCCCCGGACAAAGTTCCTCCGCAGAATGAGCCGGCGACAGGGGTGATCGCCGTTTCGGCGTCACGGACGCCCGCAGCGAGCCTGTCGCAAATTCTGGTTTCCCAAAGGGCGCCGCGACGCGTCGTTTCTGGCATTGCAACAGCGATCTTCGACCGCCTATCCCGGCATGTGAGAAGAAGGCAACCCTTGCACCAAGCTCCGGGAGTCGATCTCGCAACGGCCCACGGGGACGCCGCAATTCGCGATACGCAAACAGGCTCGTAGCGCGACTGGACGGTTCAGGCGACCAGGGCGAGGGCGAGCAGAAAGAACAGGCCCGTGAAGGCGAGCCCGATACTGCCGCAGACGATCCCGGCGATCGCGACGCCGCGACCCGTGACGCGGCCGCGACCGCGTTGGAGCTGTCGCCGACCCACCTGACCCAGGGTCACGGCCGCTACCCCGGCGAACGCGGCAAGCAGGGCAAACGCTCCGGAGATGGCCGGTCCCCAGCCACCTTGAGCGCCCACCGTGCCGAAGCACAGGACCATGAACGACACCAGGATCGAGCCGATGCCAATGGGCAGGCTCGCTGAGGCCGGGCCGCTCGTCGCCGGGGGGAGGCCGACGATGGCCAATCCGAAGGGCGTACCAGGCACCGCCGCCGTCGCGACCGGCGGGAGGAGCCCTTCGTCCCGCTGCGCCGGATGCCGAGCTGGCTTGCCCTCCGCCGGCACACCGGCCAGCTGCATACCGGGCGATGGCGCCCCGGGCGACGGCGCACCGGGCGGCGGGGCACCGGGCGGTGGCACGGCGGGCTGGCGCGGCGGCATCCGCCCACCGTACGCCGATCGATGGTGACGATCAGTTGGACGTCGGTGGGAAGTCCTGACTCGCACCGCTGACCAGGCCGAGGATCCCGATCACGGAAGCGGCGACCAGAGCGGCGACGGCCACAGCGATTCCGATCCAGGCGAGCGCTCGACCCAGCCGCAGTCGTCGAGCCCCGGTCAGAAACCCGCGTCCGGCGGCCATATCGGCTCGCGCCTCTTCGGCAAGGACGAGGGCGATGGCCGCCGGGACGACTCCGCCGACCAGGGGTCCGGTGAGTACGGCAGCGACACCGAGCAGGAGCACGGTGGTCGCCTTGGTCGACTTGACCGGATCCGGATCCAGCGGGTGGCGCGCCGGCGGTTGGATTGCCGCCGGGCCTTCAGGACTTACCGTGTCGGTCACAATCGCTCGCCTCCACGCTCGCTGCGCCCACACGGACCTAGCGGCCCCACGATGCGCGCTCGCTGTCGGCCTGCTCATACCGCTTCACATGTCCAGCAGACCACGGAGCGCTCGGCCGCGCTGGCGGGAACCCCGAGGAGGAAACGACGAGGGGCTCCGGTCACCCGGAGCCCCTCGTATGGTTTCGGTTACCGGAACGATCCGAGATCGAAGTCGTCCAGTGGCACCGCGCTTCCGCTGGCCGGCCCGAACCCATAGTCGGTCTCGGCGTACCCGGTCATCGAGTAGACCTTGGCCTTCGCCTCTTCGGTCGGCTCGACCCGGATGTTGCGGTACTTGCTGATGCCGGTACCGGCCGGGATGAGCTTGCCGATGATCACATTCTCCTTGAGTCCGATGAGCGAGTCACTCCGGGCGTTGATCGCGGCGTCGGTAAGGACCCGGGTGGTCTCCTGGAAGGAGGCCGCCGAGAGCCACGAGTCCGTCGCGAGCGAAGCCTTCGTGATGCCCATGAGCACCGGCCGGCCCGCTGCGGGCTCGCCACCCTCGGAGACGAGCCGCCGGTTCTCGGACTCGAACTGGGCCCGGTCCACCAGCAGTCCGGGCAGGAACTCGGTCCCGCCGGAGTCGATGACCGTGACCCGCTTGAGCATCTGGCGAATGATGATCTCGATGTGCTTGTCATGGATGAGCACGCCCTGCGACCGGTAGACCTCCTGCACTTCCTGGGTCAGGTGGACCTGCACCGCACGTGGACCGAGCACGCGCAGCAGCTCGTGCGGGTCGATGGTGCCCTCGGTCAGCTTCTCGCCGACCTCGACGTGGTCGCCGTCGTGGTAGCGCAGCCGGACCCGCTTCGAAAGCTTCTCGTGCGCGATCTCCGAACTCCCGTCGTCCGGGACGACGACGATCTTGCGCGAGCGGTCACTCTCCTCGATGCGTACCCGGCCGGACATCTCCGCGATCGGCGCCTTGCCCTTAGGCACCCGCGCCTCGAAGATCTCCTGGACCCGCGGCAGACCCTGGGTGATGTCCTCACCGGCGACGCCGCCGGTGTGGAACGTACGCATGGTCAGCTGGGTACCCGGCTCACCGATGGACTGTGCCGCGATGATGCCGACGGCCTCACCGACGTCCACGGTCTTTCCGGTCGGCAGTGACCGACCGTAGCAGGCGGCGCAGACGCCCAGCTTCGACTCGCAGGTCAGCACGCTGCGGACCCGTACGGACTCAATGCCGGCCTTTACCAGCTCCTCGACCAGAATCGAGGTCAGGTCCTGGCCCCGGGCCACGATCACGCGGCCGGACGCGTCGGCGACATCGTCGGCGACCGTACGGCCGAAGACGCTTGTCTCCACGTGCTCATGCGCCTCGAGAGTCCCGTCCGGACCGTGCTGCGCCACCGTCATCGGGATCGCGCGCTCGGTGCAACAGTCCTCCTCGCGGATGATCACGTCCTGCGACACGTCCACCAGACGCCGGGTGAGGTAGCCGGAGTCGGCGGTCCGCAACGCGGTGTCGGCCAGACCCTTGCGCGCGCCGTGGGTCGAGATGAAGTACTCCAGCACCGACAAGCCCTCGCGGAAGGAGCGCTTGATCGGACGGGGGATGATCTCGCCCTTCGGGTTCGCCACCAGGCCCCGGATCGCCGAGATCTGGCGGAGCTGGAGCATGTTGCCCCGGGCTCCACTGTGGATCATCACCCACAGCGGGTTGCCCTGCGGTAGCGAGGTCTCCAGTTCCTTGGCCACCTCGTTGGTCGCCTTGGTCCAGATCTCGATCAGTTCGCCCCGGCGCTCCTCAGCCGTCATCAGGCCGCGCTGGTACTGCTTGTCGATTCGCTCGGCCTCCTTCTCGTACCGCTCGAGGATCTCCCACTTGCGCGGCGGGACTACGACGTCCTCAATACCGATGGTGACCCCGGACCAGGTGGCCCAGTGGAAACCGGCCGATTTGAGCGCGTCGAGGGTCGCCGCCAGCTGTACTTTCGGGTAGCGCTCCGCGAGGTCGTTGACGATCGCCGATAGTTGGCCCTTGCGCACCTCGTAGTTGACGAACTTGTACCCCGGCGGAAGCGTCTCGTTGAACAGCACCCGGCCCAGCGTCGTCTCCAGGACCACCGGGTGGCCGGGCTGCCAGTCCTCCGGCGGCTGCCACTGTGGTTCACGGGACGTGCTGTCGACCCCGACGATGCCGGTCAGCCGGACCCGCATCGGCGACTGCAGATGCAGCTCTCCGGTGTCGTACGCCATCCGTGCCTCGGCGTCCGAGGCGAAGACACGCCCCTCGCCCACCTCGCCCGTCTTGCGGTGGGTGAGGTGGTACAGGCCGATGATCATGTCCTGCGTCGGCATGGTCACCGGCTTACCGTCGGCCGGCTTGAGGATGTTGTTCGACGAGAGCATCAGGATCCGGGCCTCGGCCTGGGCCTCCGCCGACAGCGGTACGTGCACCGCCATCTGGTCGCCGTCGAAGTCCGCGTTGAACGCGGTGCAGACGAGCGGGTGGATCTGGATCGCCTTGCCCTCGACCAGTTGCGGCTCGAACGCCTGGATGCCCAGGCGATGCAGCGTCGGCGCGCGGTTGAGCAGCACCGGGTGCTCGCCGATGACCTCCTCCAGCACGTCCCACACGACCGGGCGCTGGCGCTCGACCATGCGCTTGGCCGACTTGATGTTCTGGGCGTGGTTGAGGTCGACCAGGCGCTTCATCACGAACGGCTTGAACAGCTCCAGCGCCATCTGCTTGGGCAGGCCACACTGGTGCAGCTTGAGCTGCGGGCCGACCACGATGACCGAACGGCCGGAGTAGTCGACGCGCTTGCCGAGCAGGTTCTGCCGGAACCGGCCCTGCTTGCCCTTGAGCATGTCGGAGAGCGACTTCAGCGGGCGGTTCCCCGGACCGGTCACAGGCCGGCCACGGCGGCCGTTGTCGAACAGCGCGTCGACGGCTTCCTGCAGCATCCGCTTCTCGTTGTTGACGATGATCTCCGGCGCGCCGAGGTCGATCAGGCGCTTGAGCCGGTTGTTCCGGTTGATCACACGCCGGTACAGGTCGTTGAGGTCGCTGGTGGCGAACCGGCCACCGTCAAGCTGCACCATCGGGCGCAGGTCCGGCGGGATGACCGGGATGCAATCCAACACCATGCCCAGCGGCGAGTTGGTGGTGTTGAGGAATGCCGCCACCACCTTGAGCCGCTTCAGGGCACGGATCTTCCGCTGGCCCTTGCCCGAGCGGATGGTTTCGCGCAGATTCTCCGCCTCCGCGTCCAGGTCGAGGTTCTGCACCAGCGCTTTGATCGCCTCAGCGCCCATGGCACCGGTGAAGTACTCGCCGAACCGGTCGCGCAGTTCGCGGTAGAGCAGCTCGTCGGTGATGAGTTGCTTGGGCTCCAGCTTGCGGAAGGTGTCCAGCACCTCGTCCAGGCGGTCGATCTCGCGCTGCGTGCGGTCGCGGATCTGGCGCATCTCGCGCTCGCCGGACTCCTTGACCTTGCGCCGTACGTCGGACTTCGCCCCTTCGGCCTCGAGCTCGGCGATGTCGGTCTCGAGCTTGGCGGCGCGCTTCTCGATCTCGGCGTCGCGCCCGCTCTCGGCGTGCCGCTTCTCCGCGATGATCTCGGCCTCGACAGTGGACATGTCGCGCTGGCGGGCCTCGTCGTCGACGTTGACAATCACGTACGAGGCGAAGTAGATGATCTTCTCTAGGTCCTTCGGCGCCAGGTCGAGCAAGTAGCCCAACCGGCTCGGCACACCCTTGAAGTACCAGATGTGCGTCACCGGAGCGGCCAGCTCGATGTGGCCCATCCGCTCCCGCCGTACCTTGGCCCGGGTCACCTCGACGCCGCAACGCTCACAGATGATGCCCTTGAACCGGACCCGCTTGTACTTGCCGCAGTAGCACTCCCAGTCCCGGGTCGGGCCGAAGATCTTCTCGCAGAAGAGGCCGTCCTTCTCGGGCTTGAGCGTGCGGTAGTTGATCGTCTCTGGCTTCTTGACCTCGCCGTGCGACCACCGACGGATGTCGTCAGCCGCGGCGAGACCGATCCGGAGCTCGTCGAAGAAGTTGACATCGAGCACTTGGTATATCCCTCTGTTCCGAGTCGGCTCGTAAGTTGTTTGTGTTGGCGTCGGCTCAGACTTCCTCGACGCTGCTCGGCTCCCGGCGTGAGAGGTCGATGCCGAGTTCCTCCGCGGCCCGGAAGACCTCGTCGTCGGTCTCGCGCATCTCCATCGCCACACCGTCGCTGGAGAGCACCTCGACGTTGAGGCACAACGACTGCAGTTCTTTGAGCAGCACCTTGAACGACTCCGGGATGCCGGGTTCCGGAATGTTCTCGCCCTTGACGATCGCCTCGTAGACCTTCACCCGACCGAGCACGTCGTCCGACTTGATCGTGAGCAGTTCCTGCAGTGCGTAGGCCGCGCCGTAGGCCTGCATCGCCCAGCACTCCATCTCGCCGAACCGCTGGCCACCGAACTGCGCCTTACCACCGAGCGGCTGCTGGGTGATCATCGAGTACGGGCCGGTCGAGCGAGCGTGGATCTTGTCATCGACGAGATGGTTCAGCTTGAGGATGTAGATGTAGCCGATTGCGATGTGTTCGGGCAGCGGCTCGCCGCTGCGCCCGTCGAAGAGCTTCGCCTTGCCGCTGGAGTTGACGATCCGCGCGCCATCCCGGTTGACCAGGGTGGAGGCGAGCAGTCCGCTGATCTCCTCCTCCTTGGCGCCGTCGAAGACCGGGGTCGCGATCTTCGAGTCGGGACCGGCCGCCTCCGCGCCGATCGCCTTGAGGGCGTTCTTCCACGCGGTGTCGTCGCCGTCGATCGTCCAGCCGGTCTTGGCGACCCAGCCGAGATGCGTCTCCAGGACCTGGCCGATGTTCATCCGGCTTGGCACACCGAGCGGGTTGAGCACGATGTCGACCGGAGTGCCGTCCTCGAGGAACGGCATGTCCTCCACCGGAAGGATCTTCGAGATCACGCCCTTGTTGCCGTGCCGGCCGGCGAGCTTGTCGCCGTCCTGGATCTTCCGCTTCTGGGCGACGTAGACCCGGACCAGCTCGTTGACGCCGGGCGGCAGCTCATCCCCGTCGAGCCGCGAGAACGTCCGAACGCCGATGACGGTACCGGTCTCGCCGTGCGGCACCTTCAGGCTCGTGTCGCGGACCTCGCGGGCCTTTTCACCGAAGATCGCGCGCAGCAGCCGCTCCTCGGGAGTCAGCTCGGTCTCGCCCTTAGGGGTCACCTTGCCGACCAGGATGTCACCGGTGACGACCTCGGCACCGATCCGGATGATGCCGCGCTCGTCCAGGTCGGCGAGCATCTCCTCGCTGACATTCGGGATGTCGCGGGTGATCTCCTCTGGACCGAGCTTCGTGTCCCGGGCGTCGACCTCATGTTCCTCGATGTGGATCGAGGTGAGCACGTCCTCCTGGACGAGGCGCTGCGACAGAATGATCGCGTCCTCGTAGTTGTGTCCCTCCCATGGCATGAACGCCACGAGGAGGTTGCGCCCGAGCGCCATCTCGCCGTCGTCCGTGCACGGCCCGTCGGCGATGACCTGGCCAGCCTGGACCCGGTCCCCCTCGAACACGACCGGCTTCTGGTTGACGCACGAGCCGGCGTTGGAGCGACGGAACTTGTGCAGCAGGTACGTCCGGCGGTGCCCGTCGTCCTGGTTCACCGTGACGTAGTCCGCACACAGGTCCTCGACGGTCCCGCCGACCTCGGCGACGACCACGTCACCGGCATCAACCGCCGCGCGGTACTCCATTCCCGTCCCCACCAGCGGGGCCTCGGCCTGGACCAGTGGCACCGCCTGGCGCTGCATGTTCGCGCCCATCAGGGCCCGGTTGGCGTCGTCGTGCTCAAGGAACGGAATCATTGCGGTGGCGACCGAGACCATCTGGCGCGGCGACACGTCCATGTAGTCCACGCCGTCCGGCGTCACGAAGTCGACCTCGCCGCCCTTGCGGCGCACCAGCACACGGTCGTTGGCGAACCGGCCGTCGCCCTGCAGCGGCTCGTTGGCTTGGGCGATGACGTGTCTGTCCTCCTCGTCCGCGGTGAGGTAGTCGATCGTGTCGGTCACCCGGCCGTTCTCGACCTTGCGGTACGGCGTCTCGATGAAGCCGAACGGGTTGACCCGCGCGAAGGTCGACAGGGCCCCGATGAGGCCGATGTTCGGACCCTCCGGCGTCTCGATCGGGCACATCCGGCCGTAGTGCGACGGGTGAACGTCGCGGACCTCGAAGCCCGCCCGCTCCCGGGACAAACCGCCCGGACCGAGCGCGCTCAGTCGACGCCGGTGGGTCAGACCGGCGAGCGGGTTGGTCTGGTCCATGAACTGGGAGAGCTGCGAGGTACCGAAGAACTCCTTGATCGCGGCGACCACTGGCCGGATGTTGATCAGGGTCTGGGGTGTGATCGCTTCGACGTCCTGAGTCGTCATCCGCTCGCGGACGACCCGCTCCATCCGGGACAGACCGACGCGGACCTGGTTCTGGATCAGTTCACCGACGGTGCGCAGGCGGCGGTTGCCAAAGTGGTCGATGTCATCGGGCTCATAGCCCTCCTCGCCGGCGTGCAGGCGGCAGAGGTACTCGACGGTCGCGACTATGTCGGCCTCGGTCAGGGTGCCATTGGTGATCGGCACATCCACCTGGAGCTTCTTGTTGAACTTGTACCGGCCGACCCGCGCCACGTCGTAGCGCTTGCCGTTGAAGAACAGGTTGTCCAGCAGTGTCTGGGCGTTCTCCCGCGTCGGCGGCTCACCTGGGCGCAGCTTGCGGTAGATGTCGAGCAGGGCCTCGTCCTGACCGGCGATGTGGTCCTTCTCGAGGGTGGTCATCATCAGCTCGGACCAGCCGAAGCGCTCCCGGATCTGGTCGTTCGTCCAGCCGATCGCCTTGAGCAGAACCGTCACGGCCTGACGGCGTTTGCGGTCGATGCGCACGCCGACGGTGTCACGCTTGTCGATGTCGAACTCGAGCCACGCGCCACGGCTCGGGATGACCTTGACGGACGACAGGTCCCGGTCGGAGGTCTTGTCCGGCTCCTTGGCGAAATAGACACCCGGGGACCGGACGAGCTGGCTCACGACCACCCGTTCGGTGCCGTTGATGATGAAGGTGCCCTTCGGCGTCATGATCGGGAAGTCACCCATGAACACCGTCTGGCTCTTGATCTCACCAGTCGAGTGGTTGGTGAACTCCGCCGTCACGAACAGCGGGGCACAGTACGTGAGGTCCTTCTCCTTGCACTCCTCGATCGAGGCCTTGACCTCGTCGAAGCGCGGCGCGGAGAAGGAGAGGGACATGGTTCCCGAGAAGTCCTCGATGGGACTGATCTCGTCCAGGATCTCGGCGAGGCCGCTGGTGGCGGTCGGGTCGCCAGCGGTGCGAGATGCCCACGCGTCATTGCCCACCAGCCAGTCGAATGACTCGTTCTGGATGGCGAGAAGGTTGGGTACCTCGAGATGTTCGGTGATCCTGCCGAAAAAGATTCGGCGGGGAGCGTATGTGCTCGACGAGAGGCTGGTCTTCGCAGGGCGGGAAGCTGCCAAGATGCGTCCTTCCGAAGGACCTTGTTGTGCTACGGCCGGGTCGCGTGCAGCCCGATGCGACCCCGTCGGAAACGCCCGAAAACGGACATAACAAACACAGGAGGCGTCGGAAGGCAGCGCAAACGAAAAGTGTAGCCGTCACGGCGCACTCACGCAAGCCCACGCTTCAAGGGGCCAAAACGTCTCCCCGGGCCCAGCCACCCGGACGCTTTGACCTCGCCGCGGTCGGTTCCGTCACGTACCCGGCGTACCAGCGGAAGGCGTTGCGGATTCAGCGTGCCTGCCCGCACGCGAGCAGTCAAGTCCTTGCCGTCACCCGACGCCCCAATCGTGGCACAAATCAGCTCAAAGGGCTGCTCGCCTCTTGCCCGGACAGTCTGTTGACGGAATCCGCGTAAGCCGGCGTTCACGATGCCGAGGCCCCGGCGGCGCCGAGGCCGGAGCCGCCGGTGGCCCGCACAGCGGCCGCGACCGCCTGGTG
>JBKPDY010000159.1:0-15784 GCA_046728155.1 Actinomycetota bacterium | reverse complement strand
CCCTACTGCTCACCTGAGTACGTGGGGATGGAGGCGGCGGCCTGCTGGGCGATTCTTGGTCAGACGGCACGAGCCATCCCGATCTTCGAACGTGCGCTTGATCACTGGCCAGCCGGCCAGCGACGAGATCAAGGCCTGTGTCAGGCGCGACTGGCAAAGGCCTATGCCGAACGCGGGGACGCCGAGCGAGCGGCCGAGACCGGCCAACTCGCGGTGTCGACCGTCCGAGTTGCTCGGTCGGCGCGGGCCGTTCGGGAGCTTGGCCGAGTACGAGAGACGCTGGCGCCCTGGCGGCGCGAGACGGAAGTATCAGAGCTGAACGCTCGAATCAAAGGGCTGACCCACAGACAAGGAAGCACGACGTGAACGAGTACTTCACAACCGCGACGGCCCGAGATGAGCGGGAGCGCAATGCGTCGGTTGCTCTGCTGCCGGTGGGCAGCTTCGAGCAGCACGGTGATTACCTGCCGCTGACCACGGACACGGTTGTGGCCTGCGCGATCGCCAACGCCATAGCGGCCGCTCACCGGGTGATGCTGCTGTCGCCTATTACGATCAGCTGTTCGCACGAGCACGCCGACTGGCGTGGCACGGTCAGCATCGGCTCCCAAACGCTGTGTCGCATCGTCACCGACGTGGCCGACTCAGTTAGGCGGTCTGGCGTGGACCACGTTGTCGTCGTCAACGCCCACGGCGGCAACTACGTCCTAAGCAACGTCGTCCAGGAGTACACGTCGGTCCATGGGCCCGTCATGAGCTTGTTTCCACTCGGGCAGGACTGGGCACGGGCCAGGGCCGCAGCCGGCATGGAGACCGACGACCACACAGACATGCACGCTGGCGAACTGGAGGTGTCTATCCTCCTTGCCGTACAACCGAGCCTGTTGCGCTCCGGCTACGAGACATCGGACTGGATCGCGGACGACCGCCCCGGCCTTCTGACGCATGGCATCAGCGAGTACACGAAGTCGGGCGTGATCGGCATACCGTCATTGGGAACAGAGGAAAAGGGCCGTCGGGTGATTGCGAGCCTTCAAACGTCGTTCCAGCGGCTGGCCGCGCGGCCGTGACTGCAACGGGTTGAGAGTTCTGACGTGAATGGGTGTGGGGCGATCCGATGGCGCGAATAGAGTACTCCACCGATCCCGACGCTCCGCCAACGAACAGCATCGTCCTGGCCGGCACGGTGTTCGTGACCGACACGCAAGGTCGAGTGCTGCTCATCCCACTGACAACGACCTATGGCATTGCCCGGAGGCGGCCAGGAGATCGGCGAGTACATCGCTGAGACGGCCGTCCGGGAGACGCGCGAGGAGACCGGCGTCGACATCGAGGTGACCGGCCCTGTCGGGATCTACACCAACCCGAACCACGTGGTGGAGTTCAGCGACGGCGAGGTTCGGCAGCAGTTCTCAATCTGCTTCCGCGCCCGGCACATGGCGGCGGCGAGGTAAACCCAAGTGAAGAGTCATCCGAAACTCGGTGGATCGATCACGCCGAACTGGACGAGCTTCCCATCCATCCATCTATGCGACTCTGGATCGATCGCGGCTATGAGCGAAACGTGGAGCCACTTATCGGCTGACGCGGCAAGGCGCGAATGATCTCTAAAAGCGGCTGCATCTATCGAAAGTACCGTTCGCAGGTGTTTTGGATGGATGCGTTCCACAAGGAAACGAGGCTCCTAAGGTACGTCGCCTGAGACCAAGGCCCCGGCCTTTTGCAGCAGGCTGATCAGCTCGGCAGGCCATAAGACACATCAAATGCCGCCGGGCAGTATCAATCCGGGAGCCGATCGCAGAGCACCTGGACCTACGCTGGCCACACAGCGATCCTGCGGGAAGTCTCCAAGTAGCCGAATGACTGCGGCTGGCGGACGTTCGCTAGATCAAGGACGTCGGTCCGACAAAGAATCAGCCAAAGAGTCGTGAAGCTGTGTACTTTGGTTGATTGCAGAAGGTCTATGTGAGCCCAAACAATTTCCCACACAGTCTCGGCCCGCCGACGCAACCCCGGTCTAGCCCCTGTGCGGCATTGGTGCGCGAGCACGCTGGACAGTCAGCTCCCATATGACACAACCCTGACACTCGACATTCGCCCGACCGAGTTCCCTTACGCGAGGAGAGCCATGGATTCGCAACAGCGCACAGACCTATTGACGGCCTATGCCATCGAGCGACAGGATGACTCTAGCGCCCTTACCGTGGCCTTCGCAATCTCCACCACCGGCTTAACGTATGTTATCGCCGCAACCGCCTTTTTTGGCGACCGATGCAATACATCCGGGTGTGAGAACCTTCCGACCTGGCTTCCTCTAGCTGCTCCATCGATCGCCGTCGCGTTCGTGGGTTTCCTTCTCCTCAACGTCACGGCCACACGCATGCGCTCAGTACATATTCAGCGAATAGAGGACGCGATCAGGATTCCATTGCCGACCGGGGAGTCAGAGCCTAGCTTCCACACCGACGCCGGACTCGTCTTCAGACCTGACCGACCGTTTGAGAAACCACGGATCCGCCTCTTCTTCGCGGTGATTACCACTACTTCGTACGCATTCATCATCGTGGCTCTCATGGGGTTCACGTGGGTGATACTGACCGCCGCTTCGGGGCCGTGGACCGTATCGAAGTATGTGGTCGCGGTAGGTTACGGCTCGATTGAGGTTGCTCAGCTCATGGGATTCGTATGGTCGCTAAAGCATGAGAGATTCGTCTACAAAGGTTCGAACGATCAGCTCCCGCATTGAACCTGCGAATAGGAGCCTGGGACGCACTGATGTTCGTCACAATCGTTGGCCAGATAGCTCAACGGCGTCAGCCCTGGCAACGGTGTCCACCATCAGGAACCGCAGTCGGCGACGGGAGGATCCGCTTCGATTGCGTCCGCGACGGCGTCGTGTCCGCCCTGTGCAGCGAACGCCGCCTACCGTGGCAAATCGTCATCCATCACGTCGATAGCGGCAGCAGAGGCCAGGGTGGCTGATGTCGTCAAGTCCAGAATGCCTGCTGCGGACAACGCTTTGAGCTTGACCAGCACGGCGTGGTCACGGTATTACTTCTTGACTGCGGCTTTCATAACGCGCTCCACAACATCAGTAACACCATAGACCTCGATCCGTTCCGCACCGGCGATCTGCTCATTGCACCAGGCACGGATCCGCTTCTCGTCGTCACCCTTGGTCGGGCCGGCACACCTGCCGACGTTGAACCGGAGGTGTGCCTGGGACGGGTCATACCCGTACCGGGCCGCTGCACCAAACAGCACCCCATCACGAATCACCGGGTGATTCAGCAGCGCGTACAGCTTCCGCGCCAGGACGTTGTCTGTCACCCTGGTGACGTGATCGGCAACGATCCCGCGCGAGCAGAAGCCGACTTCACCGAGGCCAGGACAACCGTGTCCTTGTGGGCCGCAACAAGATCTACCTCGTGGCGATGAGTCTGTATCCCACTCGTCGTCTGCAGGTCACGGGGAAACTTGACGGCCTCTGAGACGACGAGCTGTTCATCCTCGAGCGCGAGCGCCACCATCGACTCGAACGCTTCCAGGCTTTCAGACCATACCGACGCATGCGTCCGCCACAGCTACCCACGCGGCCCTTCAAGAGCGTCACGCCGGCCGGGCGGACGCCGAGCGGTACGCGCCCTGACCAGGCTGTCCACTTCCCCTCGGCATGAGTTTCGACAAGAAGTCAATCTTGGTGAGGACTTTCTTCACGGTCATCAAGGCGGCCCTGCCGGGCCGATCGCGCCGGCGAACCGGCCGGCTCTGCTTGACGCGCGCCGGCCGGCCGCCCAGGCGCGTCAACAGGAGCCCAGACCATCAAAAAGCCCCGGCACCGCCTCGCTCGCGGCAGTGCCGGGGCTCATGCATTGACGACACACGGACAACACGGGCCGTGTGCCTCCTCACGGGGGATGCCGCGCCGCGCCCTGGTCGCGGCGCGGCCGCAGAACCAGGTGCCTCCGGCGGACGCTCCGAGATGCGCCGGCAACGATCTTGCGGGTGGACAAGGCTGCACCGCTCGGGCTCACCCCGCTACGCCCCGCAAGGGAGCCACAGAACCCGCCCCCGCCGCAAGCGGCCGTGCCCGCGCTCGCCCGGTAGTGTCGTTGCGGCGGGGGCGCGCCCTGCGGCTGGCTACGCCTGCGCGACGGGATGAGCCGAACGGCGAGGTAGCGCCTGCTACCCGCAACCTACTGAAGGGGTGTGACACGTACGTGTCAAATGATCCCTTACAGGGCAACGGATTCGTCCGCTGACAGGCCGGTTCGGCCGGCACGTCGAGCTAAGGTTCGCCCTCGGGATCGGACATCCCGAATCCAGATAGTGGTCTGGGGAAGGATGTCCGGGTCCCCGTCTATCGAAGTACCCCGAGGAGTTCCGCATAGACGCCGTCGAGCTGGTGCGGTCGTCCGGTCGGTCGCTGCGCGAGGTAGGTAAGGAGTCCAATGACAAAATCCCGTACCACGATCTGCAGCGACGACCTGGGCAGTCAGAGGGCATAAAGAGGTCTGGCCCGGTGGGCCGGGTGGTGTGGCCTCAGAATGTTGCAAAACTCGCGGCGCCGACGGCCGCCGGGTCCAACATCCACCGACCAGTTGAGCGCGTACGTGCACATCGCTACGATGTGCACGAACGTGCATCGGCCTCGTGATGTGAATGTACGCGCACGTCGGCTACGATGGGAACGTACGCACACGCGAGCGAGGTGACGATGCGCCTCAACAGCACCCGAGATCTCGGCCTGTACGTCCGACACAGACGGCGAGAGCTGGGAATGACGCAGGCCGAGCTGGCCGGTTCTGCGCAAGTAAGTCGGCGGTGGTTGTCGGACCTGGAGGGGGGCAAAGCAACCGTGGAGGTCGGGCTGGTATTCAAGGTGTTGCACACACTCGACATAACCCTCGAGGCCTCCCCGACGCAGTACGGTCTTGGCCACATCAAGCTTGACGAGGTCCGTCTTGCCTAGGGGGAGTTCCGCGTCTGCCGCGCCAGCCGAGATTGACGACAACCGGCGCCTTGTCGTGCTGATCGGAGGACGTCGTGCCGGGGTCGTCACGATGAATATGCAGGGCGGCCTCGGTCTGGAGTACGTCGGGGAGTACTTAGCCACGAGTAGCGCCACGCCTCTCTCGTTGTTGATGCCGCTGGCTGGCCGCGCTCATGGCGACAGACCAGTGCGTACCTTCCTGTGGGGCTTGCTGCCCGACAACGAGCAGGTCCTTGACAGATGGGCTAGGCAGTTCCACGCCTCGGCGCGCAACCCGTTCGCGCTGCTTCGCTACGTCGGTGAGGACTGCGCTGGCGCCGCCCAGTTTGTCAGACCAGACCGGGTCGACGCCCTCCTGGCCGGCAAAGGCGAGGTTCAGTAGCCTGGACCAGCATCAACACGTCGTGACCCGCGACGGACAGCCGGTTGCCCTGTCGCGCAAGGAGTTCGCCGTACTCGCCGAGTTGCTGCGCGCCGACGGCGGCGTGGTATCGGCCGCTCATTGCTGGCTGGAGCAGGCAACCGTTGGTGGGGCGGCCGAGCCTGCCGGGAGGAGCGAGCCCGGCCGCGGTATCTCATGTTCTCGAGCGTGTCCGAACAGGCTGGCGGTCGTTTCGCTCGCGGAATGGCGGAGGCGACACCCAGCTTCACGCATGGGTGACCGAGCCGGTCCGCTTGCACGGGAGCCAGGATCGGTTGATCCGCGGCATCACTTGCACCGTGACCCGCCCGCCGGTGCTCCGGCTCGAGTTGACGGGTCGGTTAGAAATCGTCGCCGGTGTCGAGTTTCCGGTAGAAGCTCACCTGTGGCTCGCCTTGGGCGCCCACTGCCTGCATGATCGACGGGATCTCAGGCTGGCTCGCGAAGAACTGCTGGAAGGCGGCCTCGCTTGGCCACTCATCAATCACGAGTACCTCGCCCTCACCACCGGCGAACGTGTGGTGGATCGCCCCGCCGCGCTTGGCCGCTTCGGTGATACCTCTCAGCTGATCAGCGTTGGCCGATGCGTATGCCTCGACCGCCGACGGATCTGCAGTCACCCTCATCACCATGATCACTGACATTCGCCTCTCCTTCCAATAACTGCGCTACGCTCGATGGACTGCGGCAACTCATTCGCACCAGTCAAAGCTCCACGACTGAAAGTCACATACCCAACACGTATCAATCAAGCTGCCCGCCGGCCCGTTCGGGCTTTCGCAAGCGGCTCGCGGCTATGGCAGCCTCGGGCCGGTATCCGTCGAAAGCTGCCATCGCCGCATCCGAGAACGGGTGGTCAGGTGCAAGCGGCGACTGCGGCAAAGAACAGTCCACCGAAGACATCCTCCGCGTGTTCGAGGCCCTTGCCGTTGGCCAGGTTCGGGTTGTTGCTGCCCTCGCCGATGGTCTTATCCGACCGAACTGTGAGGGATGCCGGGCCGCCATGAGATGTCCAGTACGCGATAAAGCACGCGGTATTGGTGCCGGGCGGGGTGAATGTGGCGATGTCCTCGACTGTCAGCGTCACCCAACGGGACGAGTGGGTCGCTGCGGCATCGCCCGTGGCCGATCGGCTGGTGACGAAGCACTCGTGTGCCGAGGCGGCGGTACCGAGGAAAACGACACCCGCGACAACACCCGCGGCTACGATCCCGATCCGTCGGAGGAACATGGGGGTCTCCGTTCTACGATTGATGACAAGGGTCAATCGAGCCGCGCTCACGTTTGTCACTCAGGAAGCAAGTAATTCCGGTGAGGTTCGCTCTTGCGCCAGGGTGCCTCCAACTTACGCGAAGATATCCACGGCAGTGTCATCTACCGGCATAACGTTTGTCGGAATCGGGACACCGCGCTGCAGCTATTGTCCGCGTTTCCAAGGGCTGCTCGGGTTGCCAGGTCTGGTCGTTGAGCCTGTCGAGCTCGCCGACAACGGCGCCCGGGTCGTGCATGTGATCACGGATGAGCGGTGGGCCGGGCTGTGTCCGTCCTGTGGTGCGCGGTCGGTGTCGGTGAAGGACCACACGGTCACCGCGCCGAAGGACCTGCCATACGGGCCGGACGCGTGAACGTGTTGTGGCACAAGCGCCGCTGGCGCCGCCGGGTCGGTAACTGTCCGATAAAGACGTTCGCGATCGGGTCCCGGCGATCGTGCCGGGCGCGCGCGGGTGACGACCCGGCTGCGCGATGCCGTCGCTGAGGCGGTGGGGAGAACCGGTCGGTCGCGGAGGTGGCCGCAGGCCTGCCGAGCAATGCAATACCCGAGGTGCATGAGCTGGGCGTGTACTACACATACACCGAGCCGTGGCTAGACTGGCGCCACGGAGGTCCCGATGTCCTGTACCAGCGCCTTCGTTGGCCCGTGGACGGCGTCTTGTTCGACGTCGAACATGGCGGAGCCTGGCATCATAGCTGGGGCGAGCGTCCCGAGAACAAGGACGATGCGGTGCGGATTGCCCGAGGCCAGCTTGAGCGCGCGCCTACGATGGTCCCGTATACGGGCACCGCTATCTGCCGGCAGGCAAGGGAAGCTACGGGCATCCCGTGTTGTCGATGTGGCAGACCGACATCATTTGCTACGGTGTGGACCTAGTCGACTATATCGATCGTGGGTTCGATTCGTCTGCGCGGTCCAACCGCGCGGAATGGAATCCGCGGGCGACAGTCACGTTCTGGCGAGACTTCCTCTGACCGCACGGCATCCTGCCGGCTCTCCGCCGCGTTCACGAGGACCAAGATCGATAGTGCTGACATCGGCAGGTCCGGTTACCAGCCGCTGGCGCCAAACCGCTTCGCCCATCTCGGCTGACAACCACTCACTTGGCTGCGCACATGACCCCGGGGTGCAATCTGGTGCAACAGTCGCGGCAGCTGTGCGGCAACGACTGGCGCCCCAGGCAGCGTCTGTGCTGGTCCTGGCCGTGCGATTGTCGGACTGGAAACCGTCGCGGAAGCTATCGAGGTTCGAATCCTCGACCCCGCCACCACCCCGACCAACGGCCTCTGACCTGCGACAACCGCGGTCAGGGGCCGTTCCCGGCCAGCTACAGGCCGTTGGTCCACTGGTATGAGCTGGGCACGTTGGTCTGTTGGGCGTCGGTGCCGTACACGAGGGCGATCTCGTCGTGCGCGGTGAGCACGATGCTTGCAGGGTTTCCGACGCGCGGTGTGCCGTTGACGTACACCTTCAGGTGGTGGGTGTCGTCGGCGGTGAGGCCACCGATGTGGTCGGCGGTCAGGGCGACCTGCCACTCGGTGAAGAACTGGCCGAGGGTGAAGGTGTCGTTCTTGTTGGGCGATTCGATGTGGATGATGCCGGTGGTGTCGTGGCTGTGCAGCGGGCTGATCTTCCGTCGTGCGTCATCGACGCCGATGTCGGCGGGTACCTGGACCGGGTTGCCGTTGACGAAGACGTCTAGGTGGGCGTGGATGTGCAGGGCGGTGCCTTCCGCGCCGAGCATGGGCAGCCCTGCGGCGGTGACGGCCGCGGAAGTATCGGCCGGCGCGCTCCACGGGGGGTTGGTGGTACGGCCCACGGCGCTGGCCGCTGGCGGCGCAGCGCTGCCTGTCTTTGGGCTGTGTGGGCGGGTGACGAGTATGCCCATGGTCACGACGAAAGAGAGAACCGCGAGGCCGGCCGCTGACCACAGGGCAATGCGGATATTTCGGGAGCGGTGGCGTGCTCGAGCAGCCGCCCGCGCCGCCTCGATCCGGGCTTGTCTGGCCGCTGCCTTGGTCGGCCGGTGGGTGGTCGCCATTGATTAGAGATCCTCACTGTCGCGGCGGGTCGTTGGTCAAGAACGTATCGCTCGGGTGGGGCGTCCGTTACCGACCAAGGTCCCGGCCGTGAAGGACTTTCGGCGACCGTCGCGGGCGTTGGTCGTCGCCGTCGCCCCGGCCGGCATCGAGAGCCTGTAGTGGGGGTCAGGTCTTGCTGGCGGCGAGTTGTTCGATGATGCCCAGTGCGAATCGGCGAAGGTATTCGATGGTGAGGCCGAGGGCGTGGATGTAGTGGATTGGACGCCGGCGATAGAGTTCGCCGTGCGGTGCCGGTGCAGCCGGCCGCGCCGCCGTTGCGTCGTGCGGTGGGTGGTCAGGCGGGTGGGGCGCCGCGCGGGACGCTCAGGCGTCGGCGGTACTCCTCCTCGTCGATCTCGCCTTGAGCGAACCGTTCGGCGAGGGTCGCCTCGGCTCGGCCGGGGGAATCGACCGAGCCGGACCCCGCCCAGCCGGACCGGCCGAGGTAGCGGACAAGCACGACGATGCCGGCGATGACCAGTGCCCAGAACAGCACCACGTTCAGGGTCATGAGCAGGTATCCCCATGCGCCCATGCCGGGGCCGTAGTACATCATCGCCGTTCCTTCCCTCGTCAGCGGCCGGTGACCTCGTGTCGGTCGGAGTTGTCATCGACAGTGTGCTCGCGGTTGCGGTGCTCGGCTATGTCGTGGCGGCCGTGCATACCGCTCATCATGAGAACAGCATGGCCGAGAGACCCGCGTGCGGTCGGTCGGACGCGGCCGGCCGGTGCTGTCGGTTAGGAGAGCTGGGATACACAGCGGTTCCAACGTAACCTCCCAGGCCCCCGAGGGCGGGCGGCAAATGGCGGGCAGCCCCGGGAAGCCCGGCGCACGCAGCTGGCCAGACCGCGGCCACCATAGCAGGAACCCGTCGCAACCCTCGAAAATACAGCCGACTGATGTATTTCAATCATGATCCGGCGGTGGACAGCATGGTGGACAACATCTGGCAGGCAGCTTCCGGCATGACATCAGGAAGCACGACGCCGGGTGCCCCCTTGGGAGCGTGCTTCGGGACCCGGCAGGAGGACAACACGGCTGACCACTACAACGCTCGGGGTCTGGACGCTTTATGCGGTTCGGAACCTCGGCACAACGACCGACGTTTGAAACAGCGGTAGCCGTTCTGGGCATCGGTCGAGCCAAGGCTTAACGAGCTGGCTAGGGTAAGGTGAGTTTCTGGTGCCCGTGATCAAGATTGGCCGACGGTACTTCGTGCCCGTCCCGCAGCCACTGGCCATTCTCCGGGCCGCGAGCCATTATCGAGCGATCGATCACCGCCGGACGCGTTCGGCGGGCTCGACGGTGAGGAGCCGCCCGCGCAGGCGTGGCCTTGTTGGAGTTGATCGCCACGCAGGCCGTCGAACCGGCCGACGACTGTAACGGCACCGATAGGCGATCACATACCGCCCATCGGCTCGCCCGGAACGAACGCATCCATCGTGGGCATCGAGTCCCCGGCACGCCGACAAGTCCGTGCTTCCCGTCACGACGGGTTCAAGCGCCACGTCGCGGCCGAGACCGGCTTATTCACCGCGGTGGGTCTGTCTCGCTACCGGTGTTTCCGAGGGTCCCCTTGAGGGCCAGATAGACGTACATCGCGTCGTGCGCGCGATCCCGGCCGGGCGCGTGCTACTGCGAGAAGTCATCGCACAAGAGATCGGGGGCTGCCGGACCCGGAGCGGTGTCAGTCAGCGGCGAACCGGTGAGGTGGAGGGTTGCCGTTGCGGGTGGACGATTCGGTCGAGCCGTACAGCGGCGTAGCCGAGGGTGGACAGGGCGCAGATGATCAGCAGCTCGAGCGGGGGAAGTGGGTGGGTGCCGAGCAGGTCGCGAAGCAGCGGCAGGTAAAGTCCGGCGAACTGCAGACGACCCCGTCCGTCATGCATCAGCATCTGCGCATGAATGAGAGTCTTACGACGGAGGCGTTCCGTCGGCCATCACCATCGCCCACGGCGGGGCCTTCCGGCTCGCCGGGGACTACGTACCCGCAGCCCTGATCCTGCTCGGCATCCTTGAGGCCGACCCGGACGGGGTCACCGCCTGGAGACAAGGCGCACGACCGGTTTCTCTACCTTTCGGTTGAACCGAGCGAACACTCTCGGAGGCGGCGCCCTCCATTTATCCCGCATGCACGTGGTGGCGTGTGTGGCCTGAGTAGAGGCGGAAACGCAACAGCATGACGGCGAGCATCACCGGGCAAGCAAGGCTTGTCTGCACCTGAATCAGACTGCTCTTGGCGACGATGTCTAGCCAGTAGGCCGCGATCAGCGCCAGTCCGACGAGCATCGTTGAACCGGACATCTCCAGGGTGGGCCGCCAGTCCATACCGCGGAATCGCATCCACGCCAGCATAGGCAGGGACAGATTGACAGCAATGGCGAGCACGGACAGCTCGGGCGCCTGCTGGGGTAGATTGGAGTAGCCGAGCAGTCCGGCCGCACCGAAGAACAAGACGCTCAGAACGACCGCGCCGGCGCACATCACCATGCACATCTCAACCAGATGGATCATGAAGCGGCCGACAGGTCGCAGGAAGCGGGCGACAGACCCGTCGCGAGCCGGCGTCCTTTCCTGTGATCTCGGCTCCATGAATTGCGTTCGCATGGCAACCCCCTCGATGGGTAGCCGGGGCTCCGATGAAACCCAGCGGGTCGCTAACGAAGCGACATGCCTCAGCGCGACCATTACGCCGGCACGAGCCCCTCACGCCGACCGTGCGCTCGCAGAGGCTGGTAGGGAAGGGCATGACGGCCCTGTTTCTTTAGGCCCAAGGTCCCTCTCCCGGCCTCGGCCGATGTGTTCCAGCAGGCAGTAGAGACGCGAATCAGGCACCGGCTGGTGGGCCGCATGTCCCGGACGGCGCGCGCAGAGACCGTGGCCGAGCCGAAAGTGAGCTGGTGAGCGATGACCGACCTGCAGGTAGCTATCGGCACCAGTGTCTTATCGTCCCTTGTGGAGCCCCGAATTGAGCAAGCTATCGGTGTTTGCAGCCAGATGTTGGGCTCGACATAGGTCCCCCGGTCGGCGTCGCCGTCGATGTGGAGAGCGGCGAGGCCGTTGGAGATGACGTACCCGCTCGAGGTCGGGAAGACCATGTTCGCTCCATGCCTCCCATTCGGCCACGGTGCCAGTCATTGTCTGAGACGGGGCGCGGTGGCGATGATGCGGGCGCCAGGCGTGAAGCAGTACGGATCCAGGGATCCAGCGGTGCACTAAGGGACGACGCGCCACGGCAGCGTATGGACTGCCGTGGCGTCTCAGTCGACCGGGTGTCAGGGGACGAACAAATCGAAGAAGGTCGGGAAGGTGCCGACTACGCCGAGGCCAACCAGGATCAGAGAGATCGTCAGGGCACGACGGGTCTCGTATGGCCTGCGCCGGTAAATCAGGTGCAGCACCAGCCAGGCGACCAGCCACACGCCGACGGTCACGATCGTCTTGCCCGACAGCGGTCCGACCGGGTTGTACCAATTGAGGGCCTTGCTGATCGATGTATTCGCCTCGGACAGGGTGGTGATGACACCCATGGTGAGGGCGCCGACGCCGCCGGCAAGGATCGCCGCCGCGATCGGGCCCTCAGGCTTGTCGTCGAACGGGATGCCTTCGATGCCCGCATCCGGTGCGTCGGAGGTGTGGTTGGTGACGGTGTTCATCGTGTCCCTCCTTAGTGGACCGGTGCCGCTTTGGTGATCAGTGCGCCCATCAGGCCAGCGACGGCGGCGAACCCGAACGCACTAACCAGCAGGACGATGGCGGTCTTGCGGACCCGGTCGTGGCGGATGAGGTTCGTGCCGTAGTAGATGACGATGAACGCCGTCACGGTGGCCAGGATCGGGCTAATCCAGGCGATATGTTCCTTCCATTCCATACCGAATTTGTGCCAGTCAGCGGTGGCTGGATCGGCAAGCAGAATGGACTTTGGGCTGGTCTTGTCGGCCGCCCGGTACCAGGGATAGACCACCCAGGTGCCGCTGAGCACGGTGCCCCACGCGGCGATCGCCATCGCCGCCACGCCGACCTTGAGCCGGCGCGTTCGCTCGACCACCCCCTGCGGCGTTACCAGCCCGGCACGTAGGCTGTACAGGCCTGCTAGTCCGCCGGCGAACGCCAAGAGGAACAGCGCGCCGAAACCCATCCCGTGGACGAGTCCCCACCATTCCCGACTTGTTAGATGCATCGTGGTCCCCTCCTGTGAGCACGTGCGATCCGATGCTCGGTAGCATGCCGGGTACGACATGTGAGGGGAAGGCCTGTGCCGCACCGCCATGGACTCCATGGCCCGACCAGCACCTGCGGGTCGAGTGAAGACCGCCGCTCCGGATCCCCGCTGGCCGCCTGCGCCTGCGCTCGCCGCGGCCCGCTATCAAGCCGCGATTGGCAACCGGGTGTACGACTCCGGATGATGCTGGCACAGTGGTGTCGGCTGATGGTTGACATGATCGCGCTGGTCGCCAGCAGCATTCGGCATGTAGTGATGAGAGGCGAGAGCGGCTCGCTGCCTGACGCAGCGTGACGAGCGAAGTCGGTGTCCATGCCACATCGGTTCGACCCGCGTGGAGCCTTCCGTGGAGCGAAATTTGGTATCTCGTGAAGCCGGGGCTTGTGGAGCGACGTTGCTGATGCCTGAGTCGCTCGTGGAAAGCCAGGATGCTGGGGTATCGCCCCTTCCTAAACCGTGTGTCGGCAGTTCGATTCTGCCCCGAGGGCACCAGGTCAGACGCATTATCAGCGATCACTCACACGCTTCGTTGATCTTGCGTGCCCGTTGCGTGCCCGATCGACGCGCCGCCTGGCATGCAGCTCGTCGAAGTGTTGGGCTACCTCTGCGTCCCGCTCGTTGATCGGCCTGGAGTAGTGACGGGTCGTGACGCTCGTAGTGGAGTGGCCGAGCCGTCGGGCCGCCGCCAAGATCCCGTGTGAGTCCGCGACCCAACTCGCATGAGTCGCCCGAAGGTCGTGAGGGGTGACGCCGGTCAGGCCGGCCGCGTCGGCCGCCGCCACAAACCGGCTGCGAAACACGTAGTAGCTCTGCTGCCGATTGACCGTGTGGCTCTGCCGACCTGGAAAGAGGAATGCATCGCTCCACAGCGGGTCACAACGCGCGCGGCACTCTCACACCTACTGGAACGAAATTCGGGGGGCCGGACACGCCAGATCTCCGCGCAAATTTAGCCCGCAGCGGGCGCTCAACGAACCGGAAGCTCGCCTCGGCCAGCACGACGAACATGGCAATCCAGGCGATATCACCGACTACCGTATGTCCGAGAGTATTGAGTATCGCGATTCGCACCAGGACATTCCAGAGGTAGATCGAATACGACCGCTCGCCCAGCCACCGCATTGGGCCGCTTGCTAGCAGCGATCCAATGGCTGATCGCGGCCGCGTCACGACACCGATCAACATCACGAGCGTCAGTCCGGTCCCCGCGACGGTCACCAGGGAGCAACGATAGGTGTCGTTCCGATATGCCAGGACGGGCAGGAGGGCAACGGCTGGCAGCGCACAGGGAGCAAGATACCGAAGCGTCCGAGACAGCCAATCGTTGTGAACAACAATCGCGAGCAATGAGCCGACCAAGATAGGCAGCGCATTTGTGTCGCTCCCGAGATACTCATGCGGATCGTATTTCACCTCTCGACTCAGGCCGAGGTAGAGGTCAAGCGCCAGGGTGATCCCGATGAACGACACGGTGAGCGCGGCGAACAGCCGAGGATTGCGACGATAGCCCCAGAGCAGTGCAAACGGCCACAGTAAGTAGAACTGCTCTTCGACCGAGAGCGACCATGTGTAGTTGAAGTAGTCCTTAGCGGCGAAAGAGTGGCCGGTCCAGTCAAAGAGGTTTGTTGCATATGCAAGAGCTGCGCCGGCGGGTGCAAGAATCTGCCCGACACTGAGGTCTTGTCGACCTATGAGTCGACCTATGAGCAGCACCACGATCGTCGCCGCTAGTACCGTCACCAACCCCGGGCCGAGGCGCGCCGCGCGTCGGCGATAGAACGCGCGTACATCGATGGTGCCGGTTTTGAGTTCGCGGACCAATAGGGTGGTGATGAGATACCCCGACAGGCAAAAGAACACGGTCACACCGACGAAGCCGTCGATGAGTGGCCTAGTCAGGGCGTGCTGGCCGAGGACCAGAAGAATCGCCACGGCTCGGACGCCATCCAATCCAGGATGGTAACCCTGGTCGCGCACGAGCCGACCTTAGCAAGGCAGGTGCCATCGGCGGCTCGAACACATCGGACCCGACTTGAGTCGAGACCCTAGAGACGAGGTCGCCAGTCAACGCGGGCGCCGATGGCGACGCGCAAGCCACCATGAACGGAACCGTCGCTACAGAGCGGCTCGGCTCACGAGGACCGGTGACGAGCCGCGGGCTTCAGGTGCATCTGATACGTCCTCTCGTGCGTGCGGTGCGTGCGGTGCTGCGTGCGCTCGATCCTGATCTGCGGAGCCAGTGGCCTGTGCAGGTAGTGTTGCCGGGTTCAGCGGCAATGAGTTTCGCGGTGGTCCCAGGTCTATACGTCGGACCGCTCCGTCGCACTCGAATCGGGAGGCATCTTGAAACTTCTTCTCACGTCCGCGGGCGTCAAGAACGCCAGCATCAAGCGCGCGTTGGTCGATCTCCTGGGCAAGCCGATCGCCGACTCGAGCGCCCTGTGCATTCCCACCGCGCAGTACGGGCACCCCATGGTCGGCCCCGGCGCCGGGGCTTGGCGGTTCATCAGTGGAAATTCCGACAATCCCATGGTCGACCTGGGCTGGAAGTCCGTCGGCGTGCTGGAGCTCACCGCGCTGCCCAGCATCGATGAAGAGCGCTGGGTGCCCCTGGTCCGGGAGACGGACGTCCTGCTGGTGGCGGGCGGCGACGCCCTCTACCTGTGCCACTGGATGCGGCAGTCCGGGCTGGCGGACCTGCTTCCGTCGCTGAGCGAGACGGTCTGGGTGGGACTGAGCGCCGGGAGCATGGTGATGACCCCCAGGATCGGGGAGGACTTCGTCCAGTGGAGA
>JBKPDY010000158.1:0-10792 GCA_046728155.1 Actinomycetota bacterium | reverse complement strand
GGCCAGCGGCACCTTGCTTCGCGATTCGCCGCTATCCGCCGGAGACGGGTACACCGTCTCATCCGCGAGCCCGGCCGTCGATGTGGACCTGCTGCCCGCCGCCGATGTTCCGTCCGGCCCGTCGGTGGCGCACCTGCTCGCCGTCGGTGACGAGGTTCCGCCCGATCTCAGTCACCTCGCGGAGGTGGTCACTGTGGGACAGAGTGCTCCCTACGAGCGGGCCATGGCGCTGCAGTCGTACCTTTCTCAGCACTACAGGTTTGCGGTCGACGCACCGAGCGGCCACGCGTACCCGAACCTCCGCTTCTTCCTCTTCGCCGAGGAGCGGGCCGGCGGCCGGCGAGGGACCTCCGAGCAGTTCGCGGCGGCCTTCGCCGCGCTGGGCCGGCTGATGGGCCTGCCGACCCGGGTAGTGGTCGGGTTCGCCACACCGGCCGGCGGCGGTCCGGTCACGGCTGGCGACGCGCTGGCGTGGCCCGAGGTGCTCTTCAACGACGTGGGCTGGGTACCGTTCGACCCGCTGCCTCGGCCCAACTCGCAGCCCGAGCCGCTCGAGGACCAGTTCCTGCCCCAGCCATCGCCGTCCACGGACGAGCCCGAGACGGTACCCCCGGAAACGCCCACCGCGTCGGCCGGCGCTCCAGCACGTTCCTCTGCGCTCGTGGTCGCCGAGCGCGGGCACGGTCCGGGCACGGTCGCAGTCGGCATCGGCGGTGGGGTACTTCTTCTGTCCACTGTGGGCGCGTTGACGATCGCGATACTCCGCGCGTGGGTGCGTCGCCGTCGGCTCGACCGTGGCAGCGCATCGCAGCGGGTGGTGGGGGCGTGGAACGACGTACTCGACACGCTTCTGCTCGCCCGGGAACGACCGCCGCCCCACCTCGCCGCGACCGGGGTGGCCGCCTACGCCACGACGGTCGCTGGTCTGGGACCGGGCCGCCGGCACACGCGACGACCGCGGCCGGCGCCGCCGCTGTTGGATGACCTCGCCACGAAGGTGAACACCGTCGGTTTCGCTCCGCCCGGGCGGGGGATGGACGATCTCGCTGCTCATTCCGCCCGCGTCGCCGCACTGGCCTACGCTCGCGCGGTCCGGGCCCGGCAAGCCTGGTGGCTTCGTCTACTGTGGAGCATCGACCCGAGACCGTTACGCCGCCGGCGGTGACCGGCCGGCCGGTGCCAGGCCCGGCCGCTCAGGCTCGCCGGCCGGTGGCCGGGTCGTCAGCGACGCCGCGTGCAGATCTCGGCGCCCGGTTGCACCCGGTTGTACGCGTAGATAGCTCCGACCCGGAAGCAGTACCGCGACGCGGAGCTGAGGTTGGTGAACATGGCCGTGGTCCGACCCCGCGGGATCTGTTGGGCAGGAAGTGACTCCCCGGCGGGACCGCTTCCGACAACGAGAAAGGAAGCCTCGCCCGCGCTGGGGTCGACCCAGGTCACCGTGATCGACGTACCCCGGTCAGTGAGGTTCACGTCCGTCGGTGGCCCACCGGTGGAAGCCCCGGCGGTCGTCCGGCTGGCCGTGGTCGAATCATGCCGGGTCTTCGTCGCCAGCAGCGTGGCGACCGCGCCCGCCGCGATCGCCAGAAACGTGACGGCCGCGAGCAGGGCTACGATCCCCCGCCGCGGCCTGGCGGGAAGGAGCAGCTCCATCTCGGCGAACCGGCGGGTCGATTGGGTCAGCGCGGGCCGCGGACCGATGTCTGCGACCGCCGGCGTGGGGCGCTGCCGCGGGAGCCAGCCGCCGTCAACGGCATCGAGCGGGTCGTCCGGTGGCCTCGTCGGCGGCTCTTGGGTCACCACCGGGGCTCGCGGCGGCTGAACGTCCGCCGCCTTGCGTTGCACTGGTCCGACCGGGATCACCGGGCGGGAGCTGACCGACCTGGCCGGCGTCTCCGGAGCGAGGCCGAGCGCACCTCGTCGCAGCGCCTCGGCGAACGCCACCGCACTGGGGTGCCGTTGTGTCGGGAGCTTCCCCATGGCCCGGCCGAGCTCGGAGACGAGCCACACCGGTACATCATGTCTCGGCATCGGCGGGACCGGATCATTGAGTACCCGGTCACGCAACTCGTACAGGTCGACCGCCGGCCGGTCGGGGTCGACGAAGGGTGGATTCCCGGTCAACAGCGTCCACAGTGTCGAAGCAAGACTGTATACATCGGACAGACCGGATTGGGCCTGGTGGAGCAGCGCTTCCGGCGACGCGTGGTGCGGCGTCATCATCTCGCGGGTCAACGTGCTGCCCAGCTCGTCTGGGGCCCGCGCAATTCCGAAGTCGGTCAGGGCCGGACCGAAGCGGGACCGCAGGATGTTCGAGGGCTTGACATCGCGATGGACGATGCCGGCCTCGTGCGCCGCGTGGAGCGCCTCGCCGATCTTGGTGCCGACCTCGAGCACCTCCGCCACCGGCAACGGGCCGTTCTCGCGGAGGATCTGAGCGTACGAGCCGCCTTCGCAGTACTCCATCACGATGTACGGGTGATCGTCGGGGGTGATCCCAGTGTCGATAATGGACACGATGTGCGGCTGGCTGGACAGGGCGACGGTGGTGGCCAGTTCCCGCGCGGCGTTGACGGGTGCCGAGCCGGTATCGGCGGTGATCACCTTGATGGCGACCGGGCGGCCGAGTCTCGACTGGGTCGCCCGGAACACAAGTGCGCTGGCCCCGTGCGCGATGAGCTGCGGGTTGTCGTATCCCGGCAGCTCAGGCAGGAGTGGCGCTGGCATCGTGGATCCTCCATCTTTCGCCGGACAGAGTAGTACACCCGGTGTTACCGAAAAGATCATCTTGTCGGCGGGTAGCTGGGCTGGCGATGGCCTGTCACGCTGTCAGGCGTGTATGACCAGCCGTCGACCGGGCACCGCGTAGGCCCCGCTCTGATCGCGCTCCTAGCCGTACTCGCGGCCGCCGGTGGCAGCGCGGGTTACTTCGGTACAAAGGCCATCTTTACCAGCAGCGGCACGCCGCAAGGCGGTGCGACCACCAACCGGACAACCGGACCGGCTGGCCAGACGCACACGACAACCCCGGGAAACAGCCCGCAGACCAGCGGAGGCGGGCAGACCGGACCGACGACGACGCAGCCTCAGGTGCCGCCAGGTGACCCGAACACGTGCCCGGCCGCCACAGTCAGCGCGGTGTCCGCGGCCGGCATCGACAGCCGGCTGACCGTGAAGCTCTACATCCGCGTGCACCGCGACCGGGAGTATGACTCCGAGGTCTGGATCTGCCAGAACGCGGGCGGGTTGCTGGTCTACCAGGGCCACGTCATGCGCGCGGCGCTGACCACGGCGACCAGCGACAGCAGCCTGCTGATCGCCGAGGGCATCAAGGGCACGGTAGTGGCGACCACGGATGGCTATACCGCGACCAATCCGACCAGCAGCGGGAAGTCGACCGAGTACCGGGTCAGCCGAACCGTGTTGACAACCGTGGACGAGCCCGGCGACCGCAACATGCAGGACTATCCGGTGATCGTCGCCTCCCCATAACCGACCCGTTGGCCGACGGCTGCCCGAATCTGGGAGGATTGGGTCGAGATACCCACCCGATTCTGGAGGTTGGCCGCACCGTGGCCCAGTACATTTACACGCTCGACAAGGCACGCAGGGCCCATGGCGACAAGGTCGTGCTCGACAGCGTGACGCTGTCGTTCCTGCCCGGCGCCAAGATCGGTGTGGTCGGCCCGAACGGGGCCGGAAAGTCGAGCCTCCTGCGGATCATGGCCGGGCTCGACCGGCCGAGCAACGGCGAAGCCCGGCTGATGCCGGGCTACACGGTAGGCCTGCTGGCCCAGGAGCCGCAGCTGGACGAGTCGAGGACAGTGCTCGGCAACATCGAGGAGGCGGTCCGGGAAACGAAGGCAAAGCTGGCCCGCTTCAACGCGATCGCCGAGCAGATGGCCACCGACTACTCCGATGATCTGTTGGCCGAGATGGGGCAGCTGCAGGAGGAGCTCGACCACGCCGACGCCTGGGACCTCGATGCCCGACTGGAGCAGGCGATGGACGCGTTGCGCTGCCCGGCGCCCGACGCCGAGGTGAGCCAGCTATCCGGCGGAGAGCGCCGCCGCGTGGCGCTGTGCCAGCTGCTGCTGGAGCAGCCCGACCTGCTCTTGTTGGACGAGCCGACCAACCACCTCGACGCCGAGAGCGTGCAGTGGCTCGAACAGCATCTGGCCAAATATCCCGGAACCGTCGTCGCCATCACCCATGACCGGTACTTCCTCGACAACGTGGCCCAATGGATCCTTGAGCTCGACCGTGGCCGGGCCTACCCGTACGAGGGCAACTACTCGACGTATCTGGACAAGAAGGCGCAGCGGCTGGCGGTCCAGGGGCGCAAGGACGCCAAGATGCAGAAGCGCCTCACCGACGAGCTGGAGTGGGTGCGCTCCAACGCCCGGGCGCGCCAGACCAAGTCGCGGGCGCGGCTCGAGCGGTACGAGGAGATGGCCACGGAGGCGGAGAAGACCCGCAAGCTCGACTTCGAGGAAATCCAGATCCCGCCGGGTCCACGACTGGGCAACCTGGTCATCGAGGTAAAGGACCTCCAGAAGGGCTTCGGCGATCGGGTTCTCATCCGGAACCTTTCCTTCACGTTGCCCCGTAACGGGATCGTGGGCATCATCGGCCCGAACGGGGTCGGCAAGACCACGCTGTTCAAGACGATCGTCGGGCTCGAGAATCCCGACGCCGGCACGATCAAGGTCGGCGAGACCGTTCGCTTGTCCTATGTGGACCAGAACCGTGCCGGGCTGGATCCTAGGAAGACCGTCTGGGAGGTCGTCTCCGACGGGCTGGATCATCTGATGGTCGGCAAGGTCGAGATGCCGTCCCGCGCGTACGTGGCCGCGTTCGGCTTCAAAGGGCCGGACCAGCAGAAGCCGACCGGGGTCCTCTCCGGCGGCGAGCGTAACCGCCTCAACCTGGCACTGACCTTGAAGATCGGCGGGAACGTCATCCTGCTCGACGAGCCGACCAATGACCTCGACGTGGAGACTCTGTCCTCATTGGAGAACGCTCTGCTCGACTTCCCGGGGTGTGCCGTGCTCATCTCACACGACCGGATGTTCCTCGACCGGGTGGCGACGCACATCCTAGCGTGGGAGGGCGACGACGACGATCCATCACGCTGGTTCTGGTTCGAGGGCAACTTCGAGGCGTACGAGAAGAACAAGGTGGACCGCCTCGGCGTCGATGCCGCGCGGCCGCACCGGGTGACGTACCGCAAGCTCACCCGTGACTAGGCGCGGTCACTGCCCGCAGGGCTGTCCACGATCGTGAGGTACGCCTACGAATGCTCACTGCGATGGTCCGATATGGACGTGTACGGACATGTCAACAATTCGCGCTTCCTCACCCTGTACGAGGAGGCCCGGGTGGACCTCTTCTTCACCGGCGCCCGGACCGCAGGACTGACGTCCTTTGAGGACGGTATCGTCATCGCGAGACATGAGATCGACTATCTTCGACCCGTCGACTTCGCCACCGGGCCGGACGGCGAGCCGCGGCCGCCCAGGGTGCGGATCGAGATGTGGGTCGAGGAGGTCAGGCCGAGCCGCTTCACGATCGCCTACGAGCTCGACGACGCGGGCCGGGTTGCCTCCCGGGCCAGATCGACCTGTGTCCCGTTCGACCTGGTCACACAGCGCCCCCGCCGGATCAGTGACGAGGAACGAGCGTTTCTGGCCAAGTGGACGGCACAGTCTGAGCACGGCGGGCGGCTCGTGAGCGGCGTGGACGGATCGTGAGGATCATCGCCGAGGCTGGTCAGGCGGACGCCGGCGCGTACCTTGCCCGGCTGCTCAGGTTGGACCCCGCAGCGTTGGTACGCCTTCGCCCCGTCCGCCGAGGAGTGGCCGAGCTATGGGCGATGCTCCCCTTCGGCGTCCTGGTGATGCGCCGGGTATCAGCGCACATCGACGGCGACTGGACCGTCGAGGCGACCTCACTGTTGAACACGCTCAGTAACGATCTTCCATCCACGATCCAGCGGCATGATGAGGCGTGGCGTTGGCCACTGCCGCCGGCGAGCAGTCGTGTGGTGGAGCGCGTACCGGCCACTGCGATCATTGCGGTCGCCGCCGCCGCCTCACGGACTCTTCGCGTTGCGGTGACCGATGGGATCGGCGGCCGCCCCGTCGGCGAGCGGGTGGTGCGGGACGCCCTGCTTGATCATGTGGCCGTGGTGGCGACCGGGCCTGACGGCGAGCGGGTGGAGGTGCCACAGCGCCTGGTACAGGCTCTGATACGCATGGGATTCGTCGGTGACATCGATGATCTTGTGACGCAAGGTGAAAGTTCGGTAACAGTCAGATCTGCCGCTGGATGGGTCGGGCTCGACGGTTCATACGGGTCTGCCTGGTATCGGCGGACTTCGGCACTCGGATTTGTCTGAGGGGTTGACGTGGCACCCTGCACGTTCAGATGATGTCGGATCATACGAAGAGCTCGCCGCCCGGCAACCGCGTTGCTCCCGTCGGCGGCGAATCCGGTAGGTTCGGCGCGCAGGCCCACAGGCGGTCTGTTGACGAGGTGGAGTGGAGGTCCGCTGGCGATGCCGTGGTGGCCATTGTGGGGCGCGCAGCGCGGACGCACGAGCGCGCAGGAGACGGACGTCCTCGGCGGGTTGTCCGTTGGACTCGACGGCTCGGGCGGTCGTGGCGACGCTCTGGAAGCGGCGCCCCGGTTCGAGGTGCCCGTCCAGCGTGGTAACGACGCGCTCGCCAAGCCCGTCACGATGCGCCGCATCGGTGATGCCCTGGACCGGCTGGAGATCCGCTATCTCACTGACGGTGACGGAAGTCTTCTCGCCATGTGGGAGCGGCACGCTTTGCTCTTCGCCCTCGAGGGGCCCGACGACGAGATACTCGTCATGCGCGGCCGGCCGCACAGCACCGTTCCCCCGGACTGGGCCGACCGGTCCTACCGGGTCGTCAACGAATGGAACCACAGCCGCCGCTTCTGCAAGGCATACATCGGCGACGCGACCGAACGTGGCCAGCTTCCCATCTACGCCGAGATCCAGGTCCCGCTGCTCGCCGGGGTTCACGACGCTCTCCTCGACGAGCTGCTCGACTGCGCGGCCGCGGTGACCAGCGCGTTCGTCGACTGGCTATATGACGAGGGCGGCCTGCTCTAGCTAGCGGGCGCCAGCCTCCGGCCACAAGATCGCCGTCGTCGTACGGAAGGTGACGATTGTCGTTGTCTTCCGTAAGCCGATCATCCAGGGCGAACGTCCATCGTGTTGACCATGAATATTGCGGCGCGCTCGAGGTACTCCCACAGCGTGTCGTGCAGTTCAGGCTCGAGGTCGAGAGAATCGACCGCGTGATGCATGTTGGCGAGCCACGCGTCTCGTTCGGCCGGCCCCACCCGGAACGGGGCGTGGCGCATCCGTAGCCGGGGATGCCCTCGCTGTTGCGAGTACGTCGTGGGTCCGCCCCAGTACTGCTCCAGGAACATCCGCAGCCGGTCGGCCGCGGGCGCAAGGTCGGTGCCGGGGTAGTGCGGTCGCAGCACGGGATCCTGCGCGACGCGGGCGTAGAACGTATCGACGAGCTTGCGAAAAGTGGGCTCGCCGCCCACCCTCTCGTAGAAGGTCGGCTGATCGGGGGTCTCCGAAGCGGCGCGGGTCACGACTCCATCGTGCCAGGCGCGGCGACCGGTACCGGAGTGCGTGCGGCTCCCGTCACATCGTGTGTCCATGGGCGCACGAGGCAGAGCATGAGGACCAGTCCGGCCGTACACCAGACACCCACGACGCCGGCGATCGGAATGGCCCGTGCGGCGATCGCGCCGGTGAACACCACGGCGAATCCTTGGACGAGTTGGAGTCCGCCGGAGACAACGCCGAAGGCCCGCGCCCGGTACTCGTTCGGCAGCACCGATACGAAGGCGCCGTTGGCCACCGGCAGCAGCCCTCCCGCGGCGAAGCCGGTCAGGGCCGCCAGCAACGCGACCGCTGCGGCCGGCGGGTTGACCACGACACATGCGAGCGGCACCGGCGTGGCGACCGCGAGAGCACCGAGCAGCCGACGCCGGACATCCGGTCGGATCAGCCGTGTCACCACCAACGAGCCGAGAATCGACCCGAACGGTACACCAGCCATGATCAACCCTTGGCTCAGGCCGCTGTGCGAACTCGGGCTGATCTCGGCCGCCCAGGGTGCGCCGAGCCCCTCCGGCACGATGGCGACCGACGCTCCGGCGAGTGCCAGCACTACGGGGTACCGCAGCGCGGGCGTACCGAAGACGAGCCGGAAGCCGTCGAGCGTCTCGTGCAACAGGTGGGTACGACGCTCGCGGGTCAAAGCGGCCTCACGATGCCGCACTCCGAACCGGATCATTACGGCGGACACGGCGAACGTCGCCGCGTTGATCAGCAGAGCGGTCCGGGGGTTGACCGCGGCGAGGGCACTGCCGGCGAGGTAACCGGCCACCTGGACCGGTTGGGTCGTTGCGGCGTTCAGAGCGACCGCTATGACGTACCGGTCACCGGGGAGCACGGCCGGCAGGGTGGCGGATCGGGCGGCGTCGAACGGCGGCGAAAACGCGGCCGACCCGAGCAGCAGGACGAGGACGATCGGCAGCGGCAGGCCAGGCACCGCAACCAGCGCCATCAACGCCATGCGAGCCAGGTCGCAGGTGATCATCACGGTCCGGTACGGGTAGCGCTCGGCAAGCGAAACGAGTACCTGGCCGCCGAGGAGCCACGGCGCGTACGTGATCGCGAACGCGGCCGCCGCCGCGACGATCGAGTGGGTGGCGTGCAGCACCAGCGCGGTGACGGCGGCCCGGGCGGCGTAGTCACCGATCCAGGACAGGATTCCGGCCAGGTAGATAGTCCGGAACTCGCCCACCGCGAGCACATCGGCGAAGCGCGCCGGGCGCTCATCGAGCGTCGCCCCGCGTGTCGCCTCCGTTCTCGTCGGCTGCGACATCAGCCGCTCGGCGGCTCGATGCCGTCCACCGGCCGGCGGATCTGCGGGGTGCGGGTCGGCCGGGGCGGGTCGCTCGGGCGGCGCGCCGCCGAGCGCATTGCGGTTGGGCAATGCCCCTCCTAGGGCCGCTCTCTCCTGGTACGCGTTCGTGCGCGCCGACAACCGGTCGGACTACGTACTCCGCTCCCTTTTGTCAGCGCTGAGTGACTTTCGTTGATGGCTGGTAGCCGATTGGACGATATCGAACCATCCCGGCGTCGCGCCATCCCTCGACCGACCGCGTGCGTCGTCCGACCGTGACGCGGACTATCCGTCGGCGCCGGGCTCGGGCCGCTCGCCCGGGGACCCCGGCTCCTGCGGACGGGGAGAACGGACGAAGACGCGGCTGGGCATCTGGTTGGTGATTCCGGCCCCCTCGATCGCCTCGGTGAGGCGCTGGCGCAGTTCCCGGGCCACGCGCCACTGGGCGTCAGAGTGCGTCTTGGCGGTCGTCCGCACGACGGCTCCGTCCAGCGTGATCTGTTCGACGCCCAGAACTTCGGGCGTCTCGAGCAGGTCGTCGGCGAAGGCGGGGTCATCCTTCAGCGCTGTCGCGGCGGCCCGTAGGACACCGGTCGCCTCCTCTACGCCGGCGAAGCCAACCGGCACATCCACGACGACGACGGCCCAACCCTGGCTCCGATTGCCGACCCGGACGATCTCGCCGTTGCGGATGTACCAGAGCACGCCACGGGCATCCCGGACTGTCGTGATGCGCAGCCCGACTCCCTCGACCGTGCCGGTTGCCTCGCCGAGGTCGACCACGTCGCCCACGCCGTACTGGTCCTCCAGGAGCATGAACAGACCGGCGATGAAGTCCTTCACCAGGTTCTGCGCCCCGAATCCCAGGGCGATCCCGGCGATGCCCGCACTGGCGATCAGGGGCGCGAGATTCACCCCGAGCTCGCCCAGCACCAGCATGATCGCGATAGCGAAGACGGTGATCGAGACACAGCTGCGCAGGACCGAGCCGAGGGCTTCGGCTCGCTGGCGGCGGCGTTCGGTCCGCAGAAACGTGGCCTCGGCGTGGGCGGCCGGGATCCGCTCGCGCAGCGGGCGCACCACGCCCGGTCGGTGATCATCCGAAGCGGTACGGGTCAGCCGGCTGACCATCCGGTTCAGGACCGCCCGCACGATCACTGCCGCGAGCACGATCAGCACGATTCGTAAGGGCTTGACGAGGAAGTAGTACCCGCCCTCGGCAAGCCAGGTCAGACCGGTCTTCTGGTAGACGAACTGGCAGAAGGCATCCGTCTGGCAGCTCGGGCTGGTCGGGCCGGAGCTCGGCACCGGCGTCGGGTCGGCCAACAACGTCACGCCTTCAGTTAGTACCCCATTGTCCGCCCGGCCGTCGCCCCCAGGTGCCGTCACACCAGTGACCGGAGTGACCAATTAGGGCTCGCCATCAGGACGTTCGTCGGGGACCATGGTGTCACGGGTGGGGCGCGACACCAGGGAGGTAGCGGCGATGCCTGACATACGACGCGCAGCGAGCTCGTCCGCGCTGGTTCTCAACGCGACGTACGAGCCGCTGGGAGTCGTATCGGTTCGCCGGGCCACCATCCTCGTTCTCGCCGCCAAGGCGATCTGTCTCGCCGACGGAGACGGAATCCTGCACAGCGAGCGGCGGTCGCTTCCGGTGCCCCTCGTCGTCCGGCTCACTCGATTTGTCCGTGTTCCCTATCGTCCGTACGTCGGTCTCTCCCGCCGGGCCGTCTTCGCCCGCGATGGGAACCGGTGCGCCTACTGTCACGGTCCGGCGGAAACGATCGACCACGTCCTGCCACGCAGCCGGGGAGGTGGTCACC
>JBKPDY010000157.1:0-36685 GCA_046728155.1 Actinomycetota bacterium | reverse complement strand
CTCCGGTCGCTCCGTCGCGAGTCGGCGACGCTTCGATGCCCGACTACCGGGCGCTGCGCGACCAGGCGGTCATCACGTTCCCGGGCGGATGGAAGGGTTTCGCCGGGCAGGCCGACGACCCGTTCTTCCTCGACCTGCGCGAACGCAGTACCAGAGGGCGATCGCTGTCGACCCCGATTCGGTGGCCGGTCAGCACGGACTGGCCAGAGTGGACGCTGCGCTCGGCCGTACGCAGCGGGCGCTGGACGCATACGCCGCGCTGACGCGACAGTCGCCGGCGCCGACGTTGTTGCTCGAGTACGCCGATCTGCTGCAAGCCAACGGTCGAGTCGGTGAGGCACACACGCAGGTTCAGCTGGCCGAGGCAGGGTTGCGCCTCTTCACCGCGAGCGGTGGCGTCGACGGGCTCGCCGGCACCGCCGTGGCCGAGGCTACGGGCGATGTCGCGACCGCGCTGGCGCAGGCGCGGATGGAGTGGAATCGCCGTCATCACCCCGATGTGGCGGACGCCTACGCGTGGGCGCTACATCGGTCCCATCAGGACAGTGAGGCGCTGACGATCGAGAACCGTGCGCTAGCCGTCGGCGCGCGTCCGGCGGTCTACCTGTACCACCGCGGGATGATTGAACTCGCTCTGGGCAACAGGATCGAGGCGCGCCGGGACCTCCTGGACGCGCTGCACACAATCCCCGCGTTCTCGGCGCTCGGCGCGGCCGACGCCCGCCGAGCCCTCGCCACGCTGGAGCCCTGATGCGCACCCGGACCGCGCTCGTCGGCATCGCACTCCTCACCGGAACGGGGTTGGTGCTGCTCCCGGCGACGCCGGCGAGCGCACACCCGATGGGCAACTTCTCCATCAACGAGTACGTCGGACTCACTCTTCACGCCGACCGGGTTGACGCGCGGACCGTGGTCGATATCGCCGAGATCCCCACCATTCGGGACAGGTCCACTGTCGACACGGACGGCGACGGGACGATCAGCGCCCGCGAGCGGTCAGCCTACGGAGGCCGAACCTGCGCGGACATGGCCGCGGCCGTCTCGGCGGTGATCGGGTCCCACGCCGCGCGGTGGTCTGTTCGCAACGCCGATTTCGCCTACTCCGCCGGGGCTGGTGGTCTCGACATCTCCCGACTCACCTGCGGGCTCACGGCGCCGACCACAGTGGACGGTCGAACCGAGGTCAGGGTCGACAACCGGTACCTCGCCGACCGCGTCGGGTGGAGGGAGATGACGGCGGCCGGGGCCGGGGTACGGTTGGTCGACTCGCCGCTGCCTGCCGTCAGCGTGAGCCACGAGCTGCAGGAGTACCCGAAGGATCTGCTGAGCTCGCCGTTGGTCGTCCGGTCGGCCGTACTCATCGTGGAGCCGGGCTCCGACCAAGCGACGACTGCGGCCCCTACCCCGCTCGGCTCAGCCGGCGATCCGCTGTCCCGGGGGATCGCCGCGCTCGACCGCCGCTTCGCCGACCTAGCCGGCGGTGCCCACCTCACGATCTGGGTCGGCCTCCTCGCGGTGCTGATGGCCGTGATGCTGGGCGCCGGCCATGCGGCGCTGCCCGGACACGGCAAGACGGTCCTTGCGGCCTACCTCGCGGGCAGACGTGGCCGACCGCGGGACGCGCTGGTGGTCGCGGGCACTGTCACCCTCACCCATACGGGCGGCGTACTGGCGCTCGGGCTTCTGCTCACGACCGGAACCGCCCTCGCCGGCGAGCGGATCCTCGGTTGGCTCGCACTGCTGAGCGGCCTTGTCGTGCTCGGTGTCGGGGCGGCCACGGTGGCCGGGCTCTGGCGGCGCAACAAGCACCACCAGCGCCGGTACCGGGAGCACGACCACCACGCCCATGTCCACCAGCGCCCGTACGGCGAGCATGACCACGGGCACGTCCACGAAGACGACAACCACGCGAACGTCCACAGTGGACGCACTCACAGTGCCCGCCGGCAGTGGGGCCTCGCCGGGATAGGAGTCGCCGGTGGCCTGGTCCCGAGCCCGTCGGCGCTGGTCGTGCTCCTCGGTGCGATCGGCCTGGGTCGCACCGCACTCGGTATCGTACTGGTCCTCGCGTACGGACTCGGCATGGCCGCAACACTGACCGGGGCCGGGCTTCTCCTGGTCGTGCTGCAGCGCCGGCTGGCGCGGGCCCCACGCTGGAGCCACGCCGGTAGCCCGATGGTCAAGCTCGCCAAGCGGTTGAGCGCGGCGACGCCGGTGGTCACCGCGCTGCTGGTCGTGGTCGTGGGAGCAAGTCTCGCCGTTCGCGCGGCGAGCGGCGTGTTGTGACGACACGCCGGGCCCGCCGGTGCCGTCGCGACAGCCCCGTGGCCGGTGTTACGGTCAACCGCGCAAGCGTCGGGTGGGGAGGGGCGGGGTGGCCAGGCACCAAAGGGTGGACGAGACCTACGTGCGGGTGCTCCAGTCCTCCGCTGGTCTCATCGCCGAACGTGGCTTCCTCGGTACCAGCGTCAGCGATCTGCTCGAACGGGCACGGCTGACCAAGAACGCCTTCTACTCGTATTTTCCGAGCAAGGAGGCGCTGGCGGTCGCGATCGTGGAGCACACCAGCGCGCAGTGGCCGCCAATGATCGCGTCTTTCGAGGCGATGCGCGCGCCCGCGCTCGACACCGTCATCGCGCTGTCGTTCGAGGTCGCCGAACGGTGCGCGACGGACGCGGTTGTCCGGGCCGGAATCCGGTTGTCGCTGGAGCGGGACACCATCAAGACTCCTCTTCCGCCGCCGTTTCACGGTTGGGTCGAGGAGATCGAACGACTCCTCTCGCCGGCTGGTGAGTGGGAGCTGATGGGGCTGGCGGCGCCGGCCGACGCCGCCGCGCGGGTCATCGTCACCTGCCTGCTTGGCGCGCAGTACCTCGCCTCCGACGGCGGGATCGACCTGGCCAAGCGGCTCACCGAGGTATGGACGATCATCCTGCCCGGGTTGCGTCCCACGCCCGATCCGGCGGCCCGCATCGCGACCGGCCAGGCGCTGCGCGAACGTGCCCGGATGGCTGCCGTGGCAACCGCGCCCACGACCATGATGCGCACGATCGGGCCGACCTGACTCAGCGGTCCTGCCCTACGCTGCGCAGCCAGAGCAGGCCGAGCACGGGTAGTGCCAGTGGGACGAACCCGTATCCGCGCCCGTAGTCGGACCAGACCGTCGCCTTCGGGAAGGCGGATGAGTCGATCACGGTGACCGTCCCGACGACCAGGACACCTACGAGCTCCACGGTGCAGCAGGCGATCGCAAACCGGCGGCCACCCTGCCCGCCCCGGATCAGCGCCACCGTGGCGGCGAGGTAGATGGCGGCCGATGCGGCGGAGAGCAGGTAGGCCAGCGGCGCGGTGGAGAAGTCCGTGGCGATCTGAACCCCCGCCCGCGCCCCGGCCGAGAGTGCGAACAGCCCGTAGAGCCCGACGAGCACCCGTCCGGGGCCGCTCGTCAGGGCCCGTGCGGAGGTGTCGTGGCCGGCAGGGGCGCTCACGTTGCCCACACCTGCTCCAGCCGTACCGTCAGTACGGCGGCGATCAACGCGGCAGAGCCGGCGATGATCGATCCCCATCGGGTGCGCTCCATGAGGCTGAGCAGGACCGCGGCCGGCACCGTCAGCACCGATGTCGCGACGTACCCCAGGAAGGTCACGAATTCACCGGGGCGGTGGCCACCGCCGATCGCGGCCAGGGCGAGCGCCGCCTGGACCAGAAGTAGCCCTTCCACCACCGCGAGGCCGGCCAGATGAGTCACGTCGATCCAGCGGTCACGGGAGACCGCGACAAAGCACCAGACGGCCACCAGAAGCGAGATGATCACGATGCCGATGGCCAGGGGGTCGTGCACCCGCACGAGCCTAGCCGAGGCGTTGGTGATCGGTATCTTGACACCAAGGACGCCACCGCGGGCGCCCGCGACGTGGGAACGGCGATGTCGGCCGAACTACCGCGTGCTCTGGCCCGCAATGGGGCACAATCGCGATGTCGTCTCCCGGCCGGCTGAGCGAGCAAACCGTCCCCTGTGGACTCCGCCCGGCCGACGCGTCAGCGGCTGCCCGACCCGAGCCGCCAGGTCACCCAGGGCGGCCGGACCGAGGCGGCCATCGGGCGTCCACGCGTGTCGGTGAGCTCCAGCACGGCCTGGACGCGCTTGGAGGCGAGCACGCTCGACCTCGGGTACTGCTCGAGCAGTGGGGCGAGGTGCAGCCTGAGCCGCCTGAACATCGCGAACGTGCCGGCCTCGTCGACCTCTCCCCAGACCAGGTAGACAAAGCGTTCGCCCCGACGGCCATTGACGTACGGCCCGCGGAAGTCGAGCTCACCGTCCGGTGACTCGATCACCTCGAGGTCCACGTCGAAGACGGCCTCTCCGGCGTCGCCGTCCACCAGCCCGATGACTGTCGAATCGTGCTGTACGCCGACATGGATGCCGGTCCGGCCGGACCAGCTCGAGCCCGGCAGGCGACGACCGATGATGCGAAGTGCGAGCTTCGCCACCGTCACCCCCTGTTGCCACGGCCACCGCGCCGTCCCCACCGGCATGAACCCCTCGACCCGCGCGCGGGTCGACCCCGTGTAGAGATTTCGGCACGGCGAGGTCTGTGTCAAGGAGGTGAACGGTACGCCACGACGGGGTGGACGCTCGGTGCGGGTCCGTTCCCCGGCGCATGGTGGACGCGTCGCGATCGCAGGAGCAGGGTCCACAGTAGACCCGGTGGGCGGGTCAGCCTATGGTGCCCCGCGGGGTCATACCCGCGGCCCGGTAGATGTCGTCGATGACGGTCATCGTATGAACCGCATCGGCCGGCGGCGTCAGCACATCGGCACCATCGCTCACTGCCCGGGCGAAGGCGCGCAGCTGATATGTGTACGTGGGTTCACCGGCAACCTTCTCGTGCCATCGGCCGGCGCCCGAGCGGACGCTCAACCGGTGGTAGTACTGGGGTGCGATGAAGTTAAAGATCCGCAGCTCACCGTCGCTCCCCAGGACTCTGGCCGACATGGCAAGCAGGTGCCGGGACCACAGCGAGCAGGTGATGGCACCGGTCGCCCCGGTCGGGAAGCGCAGAATCGCCGACATCGCACGGTCGACCTGCCGCGTGTGCAGAGTCGCCCGCGCGGAGCGCACGGTCGGCTCACCGGGGCCGAACTGGCGCAGGCAATGCACGGCGTAGCACCCCGCGTCCATCAAGGCCCCGCCAGCGAGGTCGTAGCTGTACCGGATGTCCGAGAAGAGCGGCAATGGGAAGCAGAAGCGGGTCTCGACGTGACGTACCTCGCCGATCGCCCCGTCGGCGACCAGCATCAACGCCCGGGCCATCAGCGGGTGGTAACGGTAGTGGAACGCCTCCATGACGACGAGCCCGGAATCGGACGCGGCCTTGGCCACATCGCGAGCCTCGGCCGCGTTGCTGGTAAACGGCTTCTCGCAGAGCACATGCTTGCCGGCGGCCAGCGCGGCGAGCATCCATCGCGCGTGCAGCCCGTTGGGCAGCGGGATGTAGACGGCGTCGAGCCCAGGGTCTGCGATCAGAGCCGAGTAGTCACTGTGGACGGTCGGGATGCTCCACTTGCGAGCGAAGGCATCGGCCCGGTCGGGATCACGCGCCGCCACGGCTCTGACCTCGACGTCGGATACCGCGCGCGCCGGCCGCAGGAGAGCGTTCGGAGCGATCCGGGCTGCACCGAGGACACCGATCCTGACAATCACGTCGTCAATGTACTGGCGTCAGCGGCCACCGCTCACATCGAGGATCGCTCCGGTCACATACGACGCGCGAGGCGAGAGGAGCCACAAAACCGCGGCCGCCACCTCGTCCGGGTCTCCACCGCGCCGCATCGGTATGGTCCGGCGCAGCCGGTCGACCCGGTCCGGCTCGCCGCTACTGGCATGGATCTCGGTGTGGATCAGTCCCGGGCGTACCGCGTTGACCCGGATCCCCTCCCCCGCCACCTCCTTGGCCAGCCCGACGGTAAGCGCGTCAAGTGCCGCCTTCGACGCGGCGTAGTCCACGTACTCGTCAGGGCTACCGAGTACGGCCGCGCGGGAGGAGACGTTGACGATGGCGCCGCCGCGTCCATCGTGGCGGGTGCTCATCCGTCGGACCGCGGCACGGCAGCACAGGAACGCGCTGACGACGTTCACCCGTAGCATCCGCTCGACCCGGGCGGCGTCGAGTTCCTCGACCCGGGCACGACGCGCGGTGATACCGGCGTTGTTGACCAATGCCTGCACGGGGCCGAGCTCCGAGTCAACGGACGCGAAGAGCCGCGCCACCTCATCCTCGTCGGCTACGTCAGCCCGTACGGGCAGGGCCCGAGCGCCGGCCTGCTCGCACGCCGCAGCCACGGTCTCCGCCGCGTCGGCCCGGTCGTGATAACCGATACAGACATCGAAGCCTTCACGGGCCGCGCCGACGGAAATGGCGGCGCCGATCCCCCGGCTACCGCCGGTCACGATCACGACAGGTCGCATGCCTAAGTCCAGGCGCCGGGGTCGGCGGCGAGGGCACGGACCCGCTTGGGCAGCTTGGACGCGGCCACATCCGCGAGGGTCACCGAATCGAGGATCTGGCGCTCGCTCGCCCGCAGGGCGATCCACACCTCCTGCAGCGCGGCGGCCGCGCCCCGGTACCCGAGGTTCTCCGGCCGGTGCCCGCGGACGTGGGCGAGCGGGCCGTCGATGGCCCGGATCACTTCAGCCAGGGAGATCTCAGAGGCGGGCCGGGCCAACCAGTAGCCACCCTCGGGCCCGCGCTGGGAGTTCACGATGCCAGCCCGCCGCAACTGTAGCAGGATGCTCTCGAGGAACTTCGGCGGGATGTCCTGAGCGGTCGCGATCCGTTCGGCGGTTACCGGCCGTTCCGCGCTACCGAGCGCCGACGCCAGTTCGACGACGGCACGCAACGCGTAGTCGACCCGGGCGTTGAGACGCACCACGGCATTATCCCACCGTTGCGGTAGGGATCAGCCACCGACCCGGCGCAGCAGTCCCTCCTGGACCGCGGTCGCCACGTGCCGACTGTCGAGCGTGAAGAGGCGGCCGGTGGCGAGTCCTCGGGCGCCGTACGACGTCGGACTCCAGCAGTCGTACAGGAACCACTGGTCGGCTCGGAACGGGCGGTGGAACCACAGCGCATGGTCGAGGCTGGCGCCGACCATGCCGCCGGGTCCCCATACCTCGCCGTGGGCCGAGAGTACGGAGTCGAGCAGGGTCAGGTCGGAGGCGAAGGTCAGCGCGCAGGCGTGCAGGAGCGGCTCGTCCGGCAACTTGCCATCGATGCGTAGCCATACCCGCTGACGCACATCGATCGGACGGTCGCCCGGCGGAACCCAGCCCGGTTCGCCGACGTAGCGGATGTCGAACGGGCGCGGAATGGCGGCCCAGAGGCCCTGCCGCTCCGGGTACCGGGCCAGGCGCTCGGACATCGTCGGCACCGATTCCGGGCCCGGAAGGTCGTGGGGCATCGGTTCGGCATGGTCGAGGCCGCCCTCGGTGAGGTGGAACGACGCGGACATGAAGAAGATGGTCCGGCCATGCTGGCGGGCCACGCTGCGCCGGACCGAGAACGAACGGCCGTCTCGGATGTTCTCCACCTCGTACGAGATCGGCTCGGTCGGGTCGCCGGCGCGGACGAAGTAGCCGTGCAGCGAGTTCACGCTGCGAACCGGATCGACCGTCCGCCCGGCCGCGACGAGAGCCTGCGCTGCGACCTGACCGCCGAACACCCGTTGCGGCCCGACCGGCGGGCTCACCCCTTCGAAGCTCATCTCGTCGTGCTGCTTGAGGTCGAGCAGCCGGACCAGGGCATCGACCGCGGCTTGTCCACTCTGGACAGAGTCAGTCACGCCGGCTCGCCTCCGCGCTCGCTCCGCTCCTCGGGCCTAACGGCCCTGCGATGCTCACTCGCTGTCGGCTCGCTCACGCCGGCTCGCCTCCGCGCTCGGTCATGCGAGTGAGCCCAGCTGGTGGATCCGCAGGGTGTTGGTCGAACCGGGGGTTCCGGCCGGAGTACCGGCGACCACGATGACCAGGTCGCCCGGCTGACCGCGACCCAGGCCCAGCATGGCCTGGTCGACCTGACGGAACATGTCGTCGGTGTGCCGTACGTAGTCGACGACGAAGGTCTCCACACCCCACGAGAGAGCGAGCTGGCGGCGTACCCTCTCGTCCGGGGTGAACGCGAGCAATGGAAGTTCACAGTGCAGCCGGGCGAGCCGCCGTACCGTATCGCCGGTCTGGCTGAACGCCACCAGGGCCCTCGCGTTGACCGCACGGGCGATGTTCGACGCTGCTTGCGTGATCGCCCCACCGCGGGTCCTCGGGTCGTGCCCGAGTCGCGGCACCGGAATCTCGCCCGCCTCGGTCGAGCGGATGATCCGGGCCATCGTCTGCACCGTGACGATCGGCCATCGGCCGACGCTCGTCTCCCCCGAGAGCATCAACGCGTCGGCTCCGTCGAGCACGGCGTTGGCAACGTCGGACGCTTCGGCTCTGGTGGGACGCGAATTCTCCACCATCGAGTCGAGCATCTGGGTCGCCACGATGACCGGCTTTGCCTGCTCCCGACCGAGCTGGACGGCTCGCTTCTGGACCAGCGGCACCTGCTCGAGCGGAAGCTCGACGCCGAGATCGCCGCGGGCCACCATGAGGGCGTCGAAGGCGTTGACGATTGACTCGAGCCGCGCCACCGCCTCCGGCTTCTCGATCTTGGCGATGACCGGGACGCGACGACCGACCTCATCCATGGTTTCGTGGACCAGCTTGATGTCGTCGGGCGAGCGTACGAACGACAGCGCGACCAGATCGACGCCAAGCCGCAGCGCGAAGCGCAGATCGGTCGCGTCCTTGTCCGACATCGCCGGGACGCTGACCGCCACGTTCGGCAGGGAGAGCCCCTTGTTGTTGGAGACCTCGCCGCCCTCGGTCACCAGACAGGTGATATCCGAGCCGTGGACCTCGACCACTTCGACCGCGACCTTGCCGTCGTCGATGAGAAGACGGTCGCCGACCCGGACCTCGTCGGGCAGTCGGCGGTACGTAACCGAGACCCGGTCGTGGCTACCGTCGACCGGGTCGCCGGTGATGACCACCGTCTCGCCGGTGGCCCACGCGGCCTTGCCTTCGGCGAAGCGTCCCAGCCGTATCTTCGGACCCTGCAGGTCAGCGAGGATCCCCACCGCGCGACCCGCCTCGGCCGCCCCTTCCCGTACCCACTGGTAACGCCGCTCGTGTTCGGCATGCTCACCGTGGCTGAAGTTGAGCCGAGCCACATCCATTCCGGCCGATACGAGTTCCCGTACGCGCTCCGGGTCGTCGACGGCCGGGCCGAGCGTGCACACGATCTTCGCGCGACGGTTCACGGCACAAGCCTAGTATCAATGCCCTGCGAGCATTCTGGCCGACTGGGATGTCCCGCCGAACAATGCGCGAATTTCGCGCGATCCGATCTCGTACCACCGGTCGCCCAGGTCAGTAGGGGCACCCTGCCGTACCTCATGAGCCAACAGGGTGCCCATGCTTGCATTTTCACGCCGCGAGCTCGGCCATCAAGGTCTCATCGATGTCGCGCCCCGCCGCCTGGGCCGCCTTGATCACCCGTACCGCTCGGTGGTAGTCCCGCGGAACTACCGCCGTGAACTCGACCACCGCCTGTCGCCAGGTGCGGAGCAGACGCCGAGCCACGGCCGAACCCGTCACCTCGGCGTGCCGCTCGACCAGGCCGCGCAGGACGGCTCCGTCCTCATCGGACACATCGAGCAGGTCGACCAGCTCACGGTTGACCCGGTCCCGCTCCAACTGCCATACGTAGGCGATTCCGCCTGACATTCCGGCGGCGAAGTTGCGCCCGACCGGACCGAGCACAACGACAGTGCCGCCCGTCATGTACTCGCAGCCGTGGTCGCCGACGCCCTCGACCACCGCGCTGGCGCCGGAGTTGCGGACCGCGAACCGCTCACCGACCTGGCCACGCACGAACAGCTCGCCACGAGTGGCGCCGTAGAGGATCGTATTGCCGGCGATGATCTGCTCCTCGGCGGAGCTCTCCGCCCCCTCCTGCACGAAGGGCGACGACTCGGCCGGCCGGATGACGAGCCGGCCGCCGGAGAGGCCCTTGCCGACGTAGTCGTTCGCGTCTCCGTACAGGCGCAACGTCACTCCACTGGGGACGAACGCGCCGAACGACTGCCCGGCGGTCCCGCGCAGCGTGATGTCGATCGTGTCGTCCGGCAACCCCGGGCCGCCGTACCGACGGACGACCTCACCGCCGAGCATCGCGCCGATGCTGCGGTTCTCGTTGCGCGCGGGTATCTCGAACGCGACCGGGGTGCCGTCCGCCAACGCCGGGGCGGCGAGCCGCAGCAACGTGTTGTCCAGCGACCGTTCGAGCCGATGGTCCTGCGCCCGGACCCGCCGGCGCGGTCCATCGCCGCGCGCGGGAAGGTACAGCACCGGTGACAGGTCAAGCCCTCGGGCCTTCCAGTGCTCGACGGCCGGGCGTACGTCGAGCAGCTCCACCCGGCCGATCGCCTCGTCGAAGGTACGGAAACCGAGCCTCGCCAGATAGCCGCGCACCTCCTCGGCGAGGAAGAGGAAGAAGTTCTCCACGAACTCGGGTTGGCCGGTGAAGCGCTTGCGCAGTACGGGATTCTGCGTCGCGATCCCGACCGGACACGTGTCGAGATGGCACACCCGCATCATCACGCAACCGGAGACGATCAGCGCGGAGGTGGCGAAGCCGAACTCCTCCGCCCCGAGGAGGGCGCCCACAATGATGTCTCGGCCGGACTTGAGCTGACCGTCCACTTGGACCGTGACCCGGTCGCGCAGGCCCTGCATCAGGAGCGTCTGCTGGGTTTCAGCCAGTCCGAGCTCCCACGGGGTGCCCGCATGCTTGAGTGAGTTGAGCGGCGACGCGCCGGTCCCGCCGTCATGGCCCGAGATGAGGATGACATCGGCCTTCGTCTTCGCCACGCCGGCCGCGACCGTGCCCACTCCGACCTCGGAGACGAGCTTGACGTGAACGCGGGCCGACGGGTTGACGTTCTTGAGGTCGTAGACAAGCTGGGCCAGGTCCTCGATGGAGTAGATGTCGTGGTGGGGCGGGGGCGAGATGAGGCCGACCCCCGGCGTGGCGTGGCGGGTCTTCGCGATCCAGGGCCAGACCTTGTTGCCGGGCAGCTGCCCACCCTCGCCCGGCTTCGCCCCTTGCGCCATCTTGATCTGCAGGTCATCGGCGTGCACGAGGTACTCCGTGGTCACTCCGAACCGTCCACTTGCGACCTGTTTGACTGCCGACCGGCGCTCCGGGTCGAGCAGGCGCTCCGTGTCCTCGCCGCCTTCCCCCGTGTTGGAGCGCGCGCCCAACCGGTTCATCGCGACGGCGAGCGTCTCGTGCGCCTCGGCCGAGATCGAGCCGTACGACATGGCTCCGGTGGCGAACCTCCTCACGATCTCGGTCGCCGGCTCGACCTCCTCGAGTGGCACGGGTTCAACTCCGTCCGTACGGATCTCGAACAGGCCGCGCAGCGAGCCGGCTTCGGCGGCTTGTCTATCCACAGTGGAGGTGAACTCGCGGAACACGTCGTACTGACGGGAGCGGGTGGCGTGCTGCAAGAGGAAGACGGTCTCGGGGTTGTAGAGGTGAAGCTCGCCCTCGCGGCGCCACTGGTACTCGCCGCCCACGTCGAGCCGCCGGTGCGCCCGCTCGCCCGGGTTGGCCGGGTATGCCCCGGCGTGCCGCCGGGCCACCTCGGCCGCGATCTCGGCCAGGCCGATCCCGCCGACGGTGCTGGAGGTGCCGGTGAAGTACCGCTGGATCAGGTCGTGGTCGAGCCCGACCGCCTCGAAGACCTGCGCGCCGGTGTAGGAAGCCACGGTCGAGATCCCCATCTTGGACATGATCTTCAGTACGCCCTTGCCGAGGGCCTTGACGTAGTTGCGGATCGCCTTCGGCCCGGGCATCCCGGCCAGGACACCGGTGGCGATGAGGTCGTCCACCGACTCGAAGGCGAGGTACGGGTTGACCGCCGCGGCGCCGAAACCGAGCAGGGTCGCCACATGGTGGACCTCGCGGCAGTCGCCGGATTCGACGATCAGCGCGACCTGGGTCCGGGTCTGCTCCCGGATGAGGTGCTGGTGCACGACCGCCGTGAGTAACAGCGACGGGATAGGCGCGAGGTCCACTGTGGAGTCGCGGTCGGAGAGGATGAGGATGCGGGCACCGTCCTCGATCGCCTCGGACACGCCACGACAGATCTCGACCAGCCGGTTCTTCATGCCCGACCCGCCGTCGGCGACGCGGTACAGGCCGCTGACCCGGGTGGCGCGGAAACCGGGCAGATCGCCGTCCTCGTCGATCGAGACGATCTTCGCCAGTTCCTCGTTGTCGATGACCGGGAACGGCAACACGATCTGACGACAGCTGGCCGGGCCCGGCTCGAGCAGGTTGGCCTCGGGACCGATTGCACCGGCCACACTGGTCACCAGCTCCTCCCGGATCGCGTCCAGCGGAGGATTGGTCACCTGAGCGAAGAGTTGGGTGAAGTAGTCGTACAGCAGCCGGGGCCGCTTGCTCAGGACCGCGATCGGGGTATCCGTGCCCATCGAGCCGACCGGCTCCTGACCGGTGCGGGCCATCGGGGCCAGCAGGACCCGCAGTTCTTCCTCGGTCCAGCCGAAGGTCTGCTGCCGGCGCTGCACCGAATCGTGCGTGTAGACGATGTGCTGGCGGTCTGGCAGCGTCTCCAGGCTCATCATCCCGGCGTGCAGCCATTCCCCGTACGGGGCGGACGCCGCCAGCTCCTTTTTGATCTCGTCGTCTTCGATGATCCGGCCCGCCTCGGTGTCGACAAGGAACATCCGCCCGGGGCGCAACCGCCCCTTCGCGACCACGTCGGCCGGATCCACGTCGAGTACGCCCGCCTCGCTGGCCAGCGCGACGAGCCCGTCCCGCGTGCGCCACCATCGGCCTGGCCGGAGACCGTTGCGGTCGAGCACCGCGCCCACGACCGTACCGTCGGTGAAGGCGACGCTCGCCGGCCCGTCCCACGGCTCCATCAGGCAGGCGTGGAAGCGGTAGAAGTCCCGCCGGGCCTCGTCCATGGCCTCGTCGTTCTCCCACGCCTCGGGGATCATCATGAGCATCGCGTGTGGCAGGCTCCGTCCGCCCAGGTGCAGCAGCTCGAGTACCTCGTCGAAGTTGGCCGAGTCCGAGGCGCTCGGCGTGCAGATCGGAAAGATCCGCCGCAGATCGCCCGGGATCAGCGCGCTGCGCAGCAACGCCTCGCGGGCGGCCATCCAGTTCTTGTTACCCCGAATGGTGTTGATCTCTCCATTGTGGGCAATGTACCGATACGGGTGGGCCAGCGGCCAGGACGGGAAAGTGTTGGTGGAGAAGCGCGAATGGACCAGGGCGATCGCGCTGACCATGCGTTCATCGGCGAGGTCGGGATAGAACGTGACCACCTGATCGGGCGTCAACATTCCCTTGTAGACGATCGTCCGCGAGGAGAGGGACGGAAAGGTCAGCGACAGCCCGCGCTCCCGCGTCTCCCGTTCGGTCTGCTTGCGGACGCAGTAGATGACCCGCTCGAGCTCCAATCCGGACAGCCGGTCTCCAGCCCCACGCGAGCCGAGCCGGCGGGCGGCGAGGAAGACCTGGCGGATGCGAGGCAACGCGGCGAGCGCCGTCGCGCCGAGCCCACGCGGGTCGGTCGGCATGTCACGCCAACCGAGCACCTCAGCACCCTCCACAAGGGAGTATTTCTCGAGCACACGCACGGCCAGCGCCGCATCGTCCGGCTCGGTCGGCAGGAACGCCAGGCCGGTCGCGTACTCTCCCGCCGGCGGCAGCTCGAAGCCCACCACCGCGCGGTACAACTCGTCGGGCACCTGGATCATCACTCCGGCGCCGTCACCGGTGTCCGGCTCGGCTCCGCGAGCGCCCCGATGGTCGAGCCGGCATAGTGCCTGCCGACCACGCGCGACGACCTCGTGTGACCGCCGCCCGGCCATGTCCACGACGAACGCCACGCCGCAGGAGTCGTGTTCGTGCCGGGGGTCGTACAGTCCCTGCCTCGCGGCCTCGGTCATGACGCCTCGCCTCCGCGCTCGCTCCGCACCTGCCACCCCACGAAGACGCTCCGCTTCGCTCCACGTCTCCGCGGGGACCCCGGCTTGGGCCTAACGGCCCTGCGATGCTCGCTCGCTGTGGGCTCGGTCATGACGCCTCCTGACCATCGTCTGAGTACCACCGCAGCGGGACGACGTCGGCCCAGAAGGTCCCATGAGTCTACGCGATGGTGCCGGAGACCCCGTTCAGTAAGACGTGATCGTCTTTTGTCATCTGAAGGCAGGGGCAGCCTTATCGCCCGTAGGCGTCAATCGGGTGCCCCTGCTCGCACCGGGCTATGGTTCCGGTCGTGACAGCCATCACCGCCAGGATCGACCGCACGTACGACGCCATCCCCCGTGGCGGAGGCGCGCAGGTCGAGGCCGTCGGTCCGTTCGACCTTTTTGTCAAAGGCCCGGGTGGATGGCCGCTCTACGCCCGCCCCCGCCTTGGCCTCACCGGCTTCACGCGTGGCGATGTGGAAGCGGTCCGGGAACGGCAACGGGCGTTGGGCGAGCCCGAGGCGATCGAGTGGGTCCACGACGAAACACCGGCACTGTTGCAGGCGGTCCGGGCCTCCGGTCTCCGCGTCGTCCTCGCACCGCTGATGGTGCTCGATCCCGCGCGATTGCCGGATCCGAGCTCGCTCACCGACGCCGAGCTGGTCCTGCTCGACCCCGACTCGAACGAGTTCGCCGGGCTCTACGCCGCCGGTGCGGCGGTGGCGGCGCTCGGCTTCGCCGCCGGCGGAACGACCGTGGGCGAGGTCGGCCCGGCCGAGCGCGACGCCGCGATCGGCCCGGTACCTCCGGAGCGACTCGAACGCACCACACAAGGATCCCGGTCCGGACGATCGGCCGAGGCCATCGCCCGTACCCGGGTCGACGGGGTCCTCGCCCATGGCGCCTACGTAGGAGCCGACGGCGCCGCGGAGCTGGTCGGGGTCGCCACGCTTCCGTCGGCTCGTCGACGTGGGCTCGGGGCCGCAGTAAGCGCCTTCGTCGCCCGGCACGCCCTCGACCACGGCTACGACCTGGTCTTCCTCGGCGCCGCCGACGAGGCCGTGGCCCGCGTCTACTCCCGGATCGGCTTCAGCCGCGTGGGTACCGCGTGCATCGCCGAAGCAGCGCACTGACCTGATTGGCGCTCGCCGCCCTCGCCGCGGGACGCTTGTTGGTGCGACATCCCGTCTCGTTCGCTCGCATGGGGAGATCGTTTCCGTACAGATCGCGAGCCAGACTCCGGAGTTGTACGGAAACTCTCTGCGTAGCGCCGACGCACGCTCGGAAACGCCCCTGCAGCGGTGCCCGGGCCGCCATCGTATCCACATACTGGGAATCGGCCGCGAGATCGCGGTCAACGGATCATTAACGTCGTCAGGCGTCGTTCTTGGTGCTCTAGCTCCGATCTTCGCCGCTATCCCGGGATGTGAGACACGAACAAACCCTCACTGTCGATCTCGTAACGGTCTTGGGGGGACACCACGTAGCGACACTGCAACAGGGTCACAAACTGCGCGGGTGTACGGAAACTCTCGGCGTAGCGCCGGGCCCGGGGCACGGGTCAGGAAGGCGGGGTCCACTGCGCGGCTGATGTCGCCGCCCGGTCGAGGAACCTCCCGGGGAACCGGCCCAGCGCCGCGTCGCGGGCCCGGATGGTGAACCGGCCCTGAGCCTGCAGGACACGGCCCAACCGGCGGGAGGCCTTTGCCATCTGAACGACCCGTGGCCGACGTGCCTGCGTGTAGGCGTCAAGCGCAAGGCTCACCGTCCGATCCGGCAGAGCATCGCGCATCAGGGCGCGCATTGTCACTGCGTCCTCGAAGGCGAGGCAGGCGCCCTGAGTCAGATTCGGCGCCGCCACATGGGCGGCGTCGCCCAGCAGGACGAAGCCGCCGCCGCCGACGGGAAAGCCGAACCGGTCGGGCATCGGGTGCAGCTCCTCGCCGGCCTGCTGTACCAGATCCTGTGGTTCGGTCGCGGCGAGGAGCTCACCGACCGGAGCGCTCCAGCCGGCGAACCACCGTCGCAGCAGGGCGAGCTGGATCTCCGGTGCCTCCGGGCGCGGCGCTCCCGGTGCGGTGGCGGTCCAGTAGATCCCGCCACGGGTGGCACTGGCCGAGTTGCCGCGCTCGCCGAGCATCGCGTGTTGGAACCGGTGCCCGCTGCCGAGCAGCTCTCCCCCGCTCGAGTCGAGCTTCGGCGCCCGGTACCAGGGGATCACCGCTCGCCACGAGGTGTAGCCTGCCGAGGCCAGGCGCGGGCCGGGCGCCAGCCGGCGCCGGATCAGGCTGTGGCCGCCGTCCGCGGCGACGATGAGGTCGGCCTCGAAGGTGTGCTTCGCCGTGCCGACGGCCGGCCGGTCGACGGCCGCGGCGTGGACGCGGATGACCTCGGCGCCCGTACGGATCTCGATGCGCTCCCCCAGACCAGCCATCAAGGCGTCATGCATGTCGTCGGAGTGGACCACGACGCAGGCGGGTCCGGCAGTTCTCTCGGCCGGTACCAGCCAGCGTCCGTCCGAGCGCCGGATGCCGGACGCCGCGATCGGGTACGTGACGTCGCCGAGGCTGAGTCCGAGGGCGGCGAGGGCGGCCGCACCGTTGGGCCAGATGAGCAGGGCGGCACCGTCGCCGCGTAAGCGCTCACCCCGTTCCAGCAGGGTCACGTGCCAGCCGGTCCGGGCCAGGGCGCCCGCCGCGGCCAGGCCGCCGACACCGGCCCCGACCACGACCGCCGTCCGCACGGTCAACCCTTGCGGGCGCGGGAGGTCCCGTGGGCGCCGATGTCGGCGGGTGGTCCGCCGTCCTCGCCGTCCTCGTCCCCGGGGGCCGGCCTGGGGCGGCGCCACTCGATCGGGTCGCCCTCGGCGGTGACGGCCTGGAGCTCGCCGCCCTCGAGCACCCGGATGTGTTCCTGCGGGCCCTTGACCCGGACGAAGTAGGCCAGGGCGGCGACGAACACGAGGAGCGACACCCAGTCGTTGACCCGCAGCCCGATGAAGTGGTGCGCCGGGTCGGTGCGTAGCGCCTCCACCCAGAACCGGCCCGCGGTGTACGCCATGACGTAGAGCGCGAAGGCGCGCCCCTTACCGAGCTTGAACCGCCGGTCAACGAGCCACACCAGCAGCGCGACTCCGAGGTCCCAGATCGACTCGTACAGGAAGGTCGGCTGGAACGGACCGCCGGCGAGCAGGATCGGATTCCCGTTCGCGTCCGTCTCGGCGTGGCCGGCGTCCAGGTTGTACCGGTACACATTGAGCCCCCAGGGCAGGCCGGTGTGGCCGCCGAAAAGCTCGTTGTTGAACCAGTTGCCCCATCGCCCGATGGCCTGGGCCACCGGGAGCCCGGGCGCGAGGGCATCGGCAAACAGGGTGAGTGGAATGCCGGCTCGACGGCAGGCGATCCAGGCCCCAATGGCACCACCGGCTACGGCGCCCCAGATGCCCAGGCCGCCCCGCCAGATCGCGAACACATCCAGCGGATGCCCGCCGGCCCCGAAGTACAGCTCGGGCGAGGTGATGACGTGATAGATCCGGGCGCCGATGATGCCGGCCGGAACTGCGAAGATCGCGACATCAAGGGTGAGCCAGTTCGGAGCTCCGCGGTGGCGCAGCCGGACCTCCGTGATCGCGCACGCCGCAACGATCCCGAGCAGGATGCAGACGGCGTACGCGCGCAGCGGGAACGGCCCGATGTGCCAGACCCCCTGCGAGGGGCTCGGGATCGTCGCCAGGTACCCGGTCATCCGCTCCCGCCTCCGTATATCACGGGGTTAACCTACCGGAGCCGGTTGGGGGGAGCACTAGGCGACGCCTGATGGTCGCCTTAGGCTAACCGCTTATGAGCTTGCTCACATCCGCTGTCGCGGCGGTCATCCGCGACCCCGCCGGCCACGTTCTGCTCTGTCAGCAGCGGGCCGGTCACCGTCTATGGGGCCTTCCGGGCGGAGGTATCCGCCCAGGCGAGAGCCCGATCCGTGCCGCCATCCGCGACATCCGCGAAGAGACCGGCGCCGAAACCCAGATCATCGACCTGGTGGGCATCTACCAGTTGACCGGCGGGGGGCTACCGACGGTGGAGATATACATCTTCCGCGGCCGGGTGGCCGACGCCGATCTCGTCGTCAACGCACCGGGTCGCATCTGTGCCCTCGCCTGGCGCGACCCGGCCCTGTTGCCCGAGCCGCTGACCGCCACCGGGCGGGCTGCGATCCGCGATGCGCTCGCCGGCCGGTCAGGAGTACTGCGAGAAGTCGTCCGCGCTGCCGAACCCGAGGTGCCGGACGCTGAGGGCGAGCCGGCCGCTGAGTTCGCCGCCGTGGCGTAGGACCGCTGGCCCGAGCCGAGGTCGGTGTCGGTCCTTGCGGGAAGCGAAGGCCATTGAACCAAAGATCCAACAGAGTCGTGACAAGCCTAAGTTTTCTGCCTTTGCGATGTAGTTCTGTTGGATCTTGCCAGGGGTGCCAGGGCGCCGGCTCCCGCAAAAGCGTTTAGTAAACGGCTCGGGCAAACGGGGGGCTGGCTCGTACGCCCGCCGCGAGGTCGGCCGTCAGGGTACACAGGGATCGCAGGCCCGTCTCGAGATCCGGCTCGTCAAGTAGGCAACGGACCAGGGCGCTCCCGACGATGACACCGTCGGCGAACGACGCGACCTCGGCCGCTTGGGCGCCGTCACGCACGCCCAGTCCGACTCCGACCGGCAGCGGGCCGCCGACCGCCCGTACCCGGGCGACCAGAGCCGGCGCGGCGGACGACGTGACCGCTCGGGCGCCGGTCACACCCATGACGCTGGTCGCGTACACGAATCCGCGGCACGCCGCGACCGCGGCCGCGAGCCGGGTATCGGTCGAGGACGGCGCGACCAGGAATACCCGGTCCAGCCCGTACGCGTCGGAGGCGGCGAACCAGTCGTCGGCTTCCTCCGGGATCAGGTCCGGCGTGATGAGCCCGGCGCCACCGGCCGCGACGAGATCACGGGCAAACGCATCCACCCCGTGCCGCTCGACCAGGTTCCAGTACGTCATCACGAGCACGGGCACGCCCGCTCCCGCCGCGGCTTCGACGGTGGCGAACACGTCCGCCGCCCGTACGCCTCGAGCCAACGCCAGCTCGGTCGCCCGCTGGATCACCGGGCCATCCATCACCGGATCCGAGTACGGGAAGCCGACCTCGATCAGGTCAACCCCGCTCTCGGCGAGCGCCCGTACGGCCGCCATCCCGCCCTCGATGGTAGGGAAACCGGCGGGCAGGTACCCGACCAGGGCAGCCCGCCCATCCGCCCGAGCCTTCTCGAACGCCGTGCTCGCGCTCACGCTCACGGGCTCAGCACCTCGAAGAACCGCCCGGCCGTCTCGACATCCTTGTCCCCGCGACCGGAAAGGTTGACCAGCAGTGTCGGTGAGTCGCCCCGGCGCCGGGCCAGCCGCACCGCGCCGGCCAGGGCGTGTGCGCTCTCGATGGCGGGGATGATTCCCTCGGTCCGGCAGAGCAGCTGGAACGCGGCCATCGCCTCGTCGTCGTCGACCGCTTCGTATACCGCGCGGCCGGTGTCGTGCAGCCACGCGTGCTCCGGACCGACCGCCGGGTAGTCGAGACCGGCCGAGATCGAGTGCGACTCAACGGTCTGGCCATCCTCGTCCTGCAGGACGTACGTGCGCGCGCCATGCAGCACGCCGAGACTGCCAGCCGTGATGCTGGCCGCGGTGCGTCCGGTGGCCACGCCCTCACCGCCGGCCTCGAACCCGTACAGCGCCACGTCGGTGTCGGCGATGAACGCATGGAAGATGCCGATGGCGTTGGAGCCACCGCCCACGCAGGCGCAGACCGCGTCGGGCAGCCGTCCGGTCAGGTCGAGGCATTGCTTGCGCGCCTCCACGCCGATCGGACGCACGAAGTCGCGGACCATCGCCGGGAAAGGATGCGGACCTCCGGCCGACCCGATGAGGTAGTGCGTACTGTCCACATTGGTCACCCAATCGCGCAGCGCCTCGTTCATCGCGTCCTTGAGGGTGCGGGAACCACCGGTGACCGGGACGACCGTCGCGCCGAGCAGGCGCATCCGGGCCACGTTGAGGGCCTGCCTGCGGGTGTCCTCCTCGCCCATGTAGACGACGCACTCCAGCCCGAACAGAGCGGCGGCGGTCGCGGCCGCGACGCCGTGCTGACCGGCTCCGGTCTCGGCGATGATGCGGGGCTTACGCATCCGTACGGTCAGCAGCGCCTGACCCAGCACGTTGCGGATCTTGTGTGCGCCGGTGTGGTTGAGGTCTTCCCGCTTGAGCAGGATCCGCACCCCGACCTGCGCTGACAGGCGGGTCGCGTCGTAGAGCATGCTCGGCAAACCGGCGTAGTCCCGGGACAGCGTGGCAAGTTCGGCTTGGAAGCCTTCGTCGGCCAGGGCGTGCCGGTACGCCACGTCCAGCTCGTCCAGCGCCGCGATCAACGCCTCGGGTACGAAGCGTCCGCCGTAGCGGCCGAAGTGCCCACGCTCGTCGGGGAGCAGCCCCGATGCGGCGAGCAGCCGGGCGTCGGTCGTGGCCATGGCCTAGCGCACCGGACGGGGTGTTGCCGGATGTGCCCCCGCGGTGACCAGCTCGGCCACCGCGTCACGCGGACTCTTCTTCGTTACCAGGCCCTCGCCCACGAGCACGGCGTCGGCACCAGCGGCCGCATACCGGATCAGGTCGTGCGGCCCGCGGACCCCGGACTCGGCGATCTTCACGATCGTGTTGGCGAGGCCCGGAGCGATGCGTTCGAAACATGACCGGTCGACCTCAAGCGTGGCGAGGTTGCGGGCATTGACGCCGATGACCTTCGCTCCGGCCGCGACCGCCCGGTCGGCCTCCAGCTCGGTATGCACCTCGACCAACGCCGTCATGCCGAGGGACTCGACGCGTTCCAGCAGTCCCACCAACGTGTTCTGCTCCAACGCCGCGACGATCAGCAGTACCATGTCGGCCCCGTACGCTCTGGCCTCGTGCACCTGGTAACTCGAGATCACGAAGTCCTTGCGCAGCACCGGAACCGTCACCGCGGCCCGCACGGCGGCCAGGTCACCCAGTGACCCGCCGAACCACCTGCCCTCGGTGAGAACGCTGACGCAACGGGCGCCGCCGGCCGCGTACTCCTGCGCCAGCTCGGCCGGATCCGGAATCTCGGCCAGCTGTCCCTTCGATGGCGAGGACCGCTTTACCTCGGCAATGACCCCGACTCCCGGTGCCCGCAACGCGGCATAACCGTCGACCGGCGGCAGCGCGGCGGCCGCCGCCTCGCGCAGGGCACTCAGCGGCACTTCCTGCTGGCGGGCCGCCACATCCTCCCGCACTCCGGCCAGGATCTCGTCGAGGACCGTCACACCGCACCCCGTTTCGAGCGGGCCGCGACCGCCTGACTCGTGCGGGGCGTCATGCGGCCGATGGTAGGTCCCGGCCCGGTGGCCGTTGTGTCCGGGGTAGTCGCACCACACCGCATGCGATGAGGCATACTCACCGACCGCGGTCACGAAGGCGTTGCCGTCCCCGCGAACGTCACGGTGCCGTTGTTGAGCTGCGCCATGGTTACCGCGGGTGCGGTCACGTCGCCGGTCTGAGGAACGATGCCGGTCTGCGAACCCGTGATGCATGTCCGCGCCGGCACGCTCACTCCCGTCGCCTCGAACACAGCGCGGTGCACCGCCGCACGGGTCGGGTCGGACGCCTCTATCGCGCGCAGCACGACCTGCAACGCGAGTACGCCGTAGAGTGCCTGCGGCGCGGTCAGATCCGACTGGTACCGGTCGTGGTAGGCGGTGAGGAACGTGTCGACGTTGCCGTGCAACGACCGCCAGCCGTCCATCGTCAGGCCCGGCGTCGTCGTGTACGCATGCTGCGCCGCGGGAAGGTTGACAAAGGCCGGGTAGAGGCCGAACCCGTCCGGGACGAGGAGCTTCACCCGGTCGTTGTCGCCGAGTGTGCTCACCTTGTCGGTGACGAGCTGTTCACCGTTGTTGTCGAAGTTTCCGGCCAGGAACACGCAATCGATGCCGGATGAGGTGGGGAAGAGATCGGTGTACGACAAGCGGGTCCGGTCCCAGGTCCCCCGGTCGATAACGGTGACGCCGGCGGCATTGGCCTGCTCGAAGAAGCGTTGAGCGAGCCGGCTGCCGTAGAGCTCACCGTCGCTGAGCACGAGGCAGTGGTGGACGCCGGCCGTCCGGGCGGCGAACTGCGCCGCGGCGGCGGCCTGCTCGTCATCCGTAGGTACCACCCGGGCAAACCCTCGTACCCCGGAGGCGGTGTATGCGTCCGGCTCGCCGGGGCCCCATGCGGTCGTGAGCCCGGGGTTGGTGACCGTCGGTGAGATCATCACCATCCCGGCACCGGCAAGCAGCTTCGCTTCGGCCCGGGCACAGGCAACGCTGTTCGGCCCGATGACGGCGACCTCATCGGCGCGGGCGATGTGGGCGTTCGCGTTCTCGGTACAGCGCGCCGGGTCGCCGGTGATGTTCTCCGTCGTCGAGTCGTCGTAGCTGAACAACGAGACCGTCGTGTCGCCGACCTTGCCACCGATCCGGTCGAGATAGAGCTTCATCGCGTTGAACGTCTGCGTCGAATCGTCGCTGCTCGCGCCCTGAAAGGGCAGGTCGACACCGATGGTGGCGGTGCTCGCGCGGCCGAACAACCCGGTGAACTTGGCGGCGGCGACTGCGGCCCCGGCCAGGAGAACGAGGGTGACCGATATCGCCAGCAGCCGGCGGCGTGCCTTACTCATCCTGGTCCTCGCTTCTGGTCGGGTCGAGACCGTGATCGATCGCGTCCCACATCTGGGCCGCCGAACCGTCCGGAGCGTCGTCGCTCGACGCCGGCCGATGTTGCGGTCGGGCCCGCTCGTACCGGGCTCCCATGGCCGGCCATCGCCGACCTCCGTAGAGGGTCAGGGCGGCGGCCGCGACGACCAGGAGTGCGCCGATGACGCACAGCGTCGGCCACACTGCGCGCACGCCATCGGTGCCCGCCGCGATCCGCACGGCCTCGACCCCGACCCCGAGGCCGGCGAGCAGCATCGCGACGGCGACCACGACACGGGCGAGCGAGCGGGTGGCGAGTACCCCTCCCGCGGCGGCCAGCGCGACCCACGCCAGGGCGGGCAGCAGCGGCGTGATATCCACACCCGATCGGTCCGTCACGAGCGGCGGTTGCGGCGCGGCCCGTACGGTCTGCGTGACGAGCCACGTCCGCGAGGACGCAAACAGGGCCAGCCCGGCACCGGCCGCACAGCCGACGATGGCGATGGTCAACTGCCGGCGGTCGTTCACCGTGCGGGCTTGAGGGTCTCGGCCGCCGCGATCGCCGCCAGTACGGCGGCGGCCTTGTTGCGGCTTTCCTGCTCCTCGGCGGCGGGATCGGAGTCGGCCACGATGCCGCCCCCGGCCTGCACGTACGCGACACCGCCGCGCAGCAGCGCGGTCCGGATCGTGATGGCGGTGTCCAGATCGCCGCCGAAGCCGAAGTACCCCACGATGCCGCCGTAGATTCCCCGCCGGGTCGGTTCAAGCTCTTCGATGATCTCCATGGCGCGTACCTTCGGTGCGCCGGACAGTGTGCCGGCAGGAAACGTCGCCACGAGCGCGTCGAATGCGCTCCGGTCGTCGCGAAGCTCCCCGACGACGGTGGAGACGATGTGCATCACGTGGCTGTACCGCTCGATCGTGGCGAACTCGGGCACCTCGACGCTGCCGGCCTTGCAGACCCGACCCAGATCGTTTCGACCCAGGTCGACGAGCATGACGTGCTCGGCCCTCTCCTTCGGATCGTTGAGCAGGTCGGCGGCGAGTCTGGCGTCCTCCTGCGCGGTGGTGCCGCGCCAGCGGGTGCCGGCGATCGGGTGCAGCAGAGCCCGGCGCCGGCCGTCGGGTTGTGTCTGCACCTTCAGGTGCGCCTCGGGCGAGGAGCCGACGATGTCGAACCCGTCGAAGCGCAGCAGGTACATGTAGGGGCTGGGGTTCGTTGCGCGCAGGACGCGGTAGATATCGAGCGGATCGGCGTCGGTCGGGCGCTCGAAACGCTGGGCGACCACGATCTGGAAACACTCGCCGGCCCGGATCGCCTCCTTCGCGGACTCGACCGCTTTGGGGTGCATGCCCTCGGGCGTACGGGAGAGGTAGTGTCCGGCGCCCGGGCTGTCCACAGTGGAGACCATCGGCGGGGTCGGCCGGGACAGTGCCGTGGTCATCGCGTCGAGGCGGCCGATGGCCTGGTGGTACGCCGCCGACGCGACGGCCCGGCTAGCCCGCGGGGGCAGGATCGCGTTCGCCACCAATACGGCCGAGCCTTCGAAGTGATCCAGCACGACGAGATCGGTGGCGAGGAGCATTCCCAGCTCGGGCACCGGTAGGTCGTCGGCGGCGAGCTCGGGAAGGCGCTCGAATCGGCGCACGATGTCGTACGAGAGGTAGCCGACCAGGCCGCCGGTCAGTGGCGGCAGGCCGACATCGGGGACCGGCTGGCCACCGGAGAGAAGTCCGACCGTCGTGCGCAGTACGTCGGCCGGGTCGCCGGTGGTGGGCACCCCGGCGGGCGGATGGCCGAGCCAGTGCGCCTGGCCGTTGCGTTCGGTCAGCGTCGCCGTACTCCGCACACCGACGAATGAATAGCGCGACCACGCCGTACCGCCGGAACCGGAACCGAGCTCGGCCGATTCCAAAAGAAACGTTCCCGGACCACCGGCGAGCTTGCGGTATACCCCGACCGGCGTCTCCCCGTCGGCGAGCAGTCGTCGCGTCACGGGAATGACGCGATGAGTCCGAGCCAGGTCGAGGAACGTCTTCTCGATCGGCGTGACGACGCCGGTGGTCACTGCGCTTCTCCCATAAGTTCGGTGTGGAAACATGTCCGTTCGCCGGTGTGACAGGCCGGGCCGACCTGATCCACGCGAACCAGCAGCGTATCGCCGTCGCAGTCCAGTGCCACCGACCGGACGTGCTGGTGGTGCCCCGACTCCTCACCCTTGACCCACAGCCGGCCGCGACTGCGCGAGAAGTAGGTCGCCCGTCCGGTGCGAAGGGTACGGTCCAGCGCCTCGTCATCCATCCAGGCGAGCATCAGCACTTCACCGGTGTCGTGCTGCTGGACGACGGCCGGTACGAGTCCGGCGGCGTCGCGCCTGAGTCGATCGGAGATCGACGCGTCCAACGGAGATCCGTCCACGGGACAGATTCTCCACCACGTCAGGCGTCCCGCGAACTCGTCCTAGACGCGCCCAAATTGAGGGCTGAGATTTGCAGTCTTGTGGGGGTACCTTTACTAGGCGTCGCCCGAGATAGCTAGGGCGGACGCTCCGCTTATCTCACCAAGTCCGACCCGATCCCAGGTCTCGCCTCCGTGCGCGGATCTCTGGTCGGGTTTGACCTGGATTCCCCCAGAGATGCGGCCGACCACCGGCCGCAAGAAGGACGGAGGAGGAACATGCACGAACGAGAGGGCATGGCCGGCGTCCCGGCGGAGGAGGGTGTCGTACCCACACCCCGATCCGCCGAGGAGAGCGCGACGGCAATGCCCACCGCAACTCTCGTCGAGGACGCGCCGCCGGTCCTCGACGAGCCGGCCGCCGAAGAAGAGTCCACTTCGGACGGTTCCGCCGGCGAGGTGGCGGACGAGGCCGCCGCTGAGCCCGAGGCAGGGGCTGAGGCCGAGACCGAATCCACCGCTGAGCCGGAGGCCGAGGCCGCATCCGCCGAGGCAGAGCCGGAGGCGGAGGCCGCATCCGCCGAGGCAGAGGCCGCATCCGCCGACGAGCCAGAGGCAGAGACCGAGGCAGAAGCCGAGGCTGAGGTCGACTCCGATACCGAGGCAGAGGCCGTAGCTGATGCGGAGCCCGAGGCTGAGGTCGCCGCGGAGCCAGCCGTTGAGGCAGCAGAGGCCGACGCCGAGGCAGAGGTCGTGGCCGCGGTCGAGGTTGACGAAGCCGAGACCGTCGAAGAAGCCGGCACCGAGGAACAAGCGAGCACCGATGATGAGCCGTCCGCCGAAGTCGCTCCTGAGGCGGGGGGCGAGGTCGAGGAGGAACCGGCCGCCGAGGTCGACCTCGTCGAAGATTCCGAAACGCGGACAGAGGCAGAGGCCGAATCAGAGGTGGAGCCCGAGGCCGAAGCCGCCGAGGAAACAGAGTTAGCGGACGAGACAGCGACCGCTGACGAAACAGAGTCCGCCGGGGAAGCAGAGTCCGCCGAGGAGACCGAGCCGGTCGCCAACGCCGAGCTCATCGCCGAGATCGACGCGATCTCCGTGCCGGACGAAGGCGCGGTCGCCGAGGAGACCAGCGTCGACGAGGCTCCGGCCGGTGAGGCGGAGTCCGAGGCCGAGGTTGAGCCGTCCGCCGAAATGGCGTCGGTAGCCGAGGCCGAGGGGAGCCTGGGGGCAGCAAAGTCGGCGGCGGACGAGTCCGTTGCCGTCGTCGTGGAAGAGATCATCGTCGTGGCGCCCGAGGGGGTGCTCGCCAGCGACAGCGTGCAGGAGTTCCGCGAGCGGATCGCCGCCGTCAAAGGGCAGTTCGCCGTCGCGGCGACGGAGGCACTCGGCCAGGCCGAGACGATCGTGACCGATGCGGTCGCGGCGCTCAACCAGGCGCTGCTCAGCGGCGTGGCCGACCTCGGCCAGTGGCGCGAGAGCGACCAGGGCGACACCGCGCAGCTGCACGCCGCGATGCACCGGTACGGGGAGTATCTCGACCGCGTGTTGTCGATTTGACATTCCAGCGTTTGAACGGGTGCGCCCCGGCCGGAGTTCCGGCCGGGGCGCTACCTTTCGACGCCGGGCCCACCGGTCATGATCAGCGTTGTGGTACGGAACTCGTCCGCCATGGTATCCACATGCTGGGAATCGACCACAACATCGCCGTGATGGCACCAAAGTCGTCGCCAGGCGTTGTTTCTCGTACTCGAACACCGATCTTCGGCCGGTCATCCCGGAATGTGAGATCGGCAGTCGGACCCACGACGCTTGGGGCTCGCCTAGCTGGTCGCGCTGCATGGGCTGGTCGTTCCCCGCGCCCTGGCGGTCGACCTCACGACATCGCCCTGCAGACGCCAGAGTTCGCGACAGGCTCCTGACCGACGTCGTGAGGGCCATGACACGACACCGATCTTGCTGGCGGCCGAAGCGTTGCGCAGGTGGTCCGGCCGCGTACGCGGATTCCGGCGCGGCCGCGGCCGTATGTATTGCGCCGATGCGGCGCCGGCTGCTGGTTGGCTGGGTCACGGCGAGTCAGCGATGGCGGATCTGATCCTCCCCGGCCGCCGCTTCATCCACATAGGACAAGCAAACTCTCGCTTGCCAGGAAGCCCGATTTCATCTACCGTTGAGTTCACTACCTGTTGAATTCACATCCAAGGGGAGGTATCTATGGAGACCGCGGTCGAGGTCACAAACCTCGTGGTCGAGCGAGGTAAGCGGGTTGTGCTGCATGGGCTGACGTGTGCCATCCCCCGCGGCAGCGTCACCGGTCTGCTCGGTCCCAGCGGCAGTGGGAAGACGACCCTCATGCGGGCGATCGTGGGCGTGCAGATTGTCAAGTCCGGTCGGGTCACCGTTCTCGGCGAGCCGGCCGGGGCGAAGGTGCTCCGGAGCAAGATCGGCTACCTGACCCAGGCACCTAGCATCTACCCGGATCTGACCGTACGGGAGAATGCACGGTACTTCGCGTCCCTGTACAAAGGTGTCGGTGCCGCCGAGGCCGACGAGGTCATTCACGACGTAGGTCTGGCCGACCACGCCACTCAGCTCGTTGGCAACCTCTCAGGCGGGCAGATCGCCCGAGCGTCGCTTGCCTGTGCGCTCGTGAGCCACCCCGATGTGCTGATCCTCGATGAGCCGACGGTCGGGCAGGACCCCGTTCTGCGCGATGACCTGTGGAACCAGTTCCGGACGATGGCCGCCACCGGAACCACGATCCTCGTGTCCAGCCATGTGATGGACGAGGCAGGCCGCTGCGATCGCCTGCTGCTCATCCGGGAGGGCCGGCTGATCGCCGACGACAGCCCCGACGCCGTCCGGGCGATGACCGGAACAACCGACCTTGAGGCGGCTTTCCTGCACCTGATCCGCGCCAGAGAGGCAGTGTCATGAGCATCCGGATTCTCGCCAGCACCACGCGACGCATTCTGAGCCAGCTCCGCCACGACCGACGGACCATCGCGCTCATGCTCGTGGTGCCGGTGCTGCTGTTGACGTTGCTGTACTACATGTTCCAGGACGTGCCTGGAGTGTTCGACCACATCGGCCTCATCATGCTCGGTGTTTTCCCATTCGTGATCATGTTCCTGATCACGAGCATCGCGATGCTGCGCGAACGGACCACCGGCACGCTGGAGCGGCTGCTGACCACCCCGATGGGCAAGGCCGACCTGCTCTTCGCGTATGGGATCGCTTTTGGTATCGCCGCCGCCGTCCAGGCCGCGATCGCCTCGGGCGTGGCGTACTGGCTCTTCGGACTGGACACGCTGGGACCACCCTGGCTCGTCGTGGTGATCGCGATCGCCAACGCGGTGCTCGGCGTCGCCCTCGGCCTGTTCTGCAGCGCGTTTGCCCGTACGGAGTTCCAGGCCGTTCAGTTCATGCCCGTGGTCGTCGTGCCGCAGATCCTCCTCTGTGGACTGTTCGTCGCCCGGGACCACATGGCCGGCTGGCTGCATGCGATCAGCAACGCGCTGCCGATGACATACTCGGTCGAGGCGCTGCAGGAGGTCGGCGCCCACACGAATGCGACCGATACGCTCTGGCGTGACTTCGGCATCGTGGTCGGCTGTGTCGTCGTCGCGCTCACGCTCGCCGCCGCGACGCTGCGCCGGCGCAGCCCGTAGGATCGGTGCGACGCGAAACCACCTGGACATGGCTCGAACAGGTCGGCGCCCCGGTAACCAGGACACGCGGGAGGCGATCCTCGCCGCCGCGCGGCAGGCATTCGCCGAGAAGGGGTTCGACCGCGCCTCGATCCGCCACATCGCTGCTGTGGCGAGCGTCGACCCGGCGCTGGTACACCACTATTTCGGTACCAAGGACCAGCTGTTCCTCGACACCATGCAACTGCCGTTCGACCCGACGAAGATCGTGCCGCAGGTACTGGCAGCCGGCGTCGACGGCGTGGGCGAGCGGCTCGTCCGCATGCTTGTCACCATCTGGGACTCGGCGGCCGGGGGGGCGGCCGCGGCGCTGGTGCGGAGCGCCGTGAGCAACGAGGCGATCGCGCGGATGATGCGGGACTTCCTCGTCACCCGGATCCTGCGTCGGGTCGCCAAGGATCTGCAGCTCGACCCGGCCGAGGCGGCGATGCGTACCAATCTCGTCGCCACCCAGATCGCCGGGCTCATCATGGTCCGCTACATCCTGAAGTTCGAACCGCTGGCGAGCAGCTCGCCGGAGGTGGTTGTGGCCGTCATTGGGCCGACCGTCCAGCGCTACCTCACCGGCCCCTTGCCAGCGGTCGAGCCCGTTCATCGGGTCCGGGGCGGCGGTCGGGTGGGTACCATCCGGCCGTGACCCGATTCGCGCCGATCGAGAGAGCCGCGCTCGCCGATCTGCTGACCGCGCTCGGACCGGACGCCCCTACCCTGTGCGAGGGCTGGACCACCCGTGACCTTGCCGCACATCTGGTCGTGCGGGCGAGCCGGCCCGACGCGGCCGCGGGCCTGGTGATCCCGCCGCTGGCGGGACACCTCGACCGGGTCCAGCAACAGGCGGCGGCGCAGGACTGGGTCCGCCTCGTCGCGAAGGTACGCCGCCGGCCGAACTGGGCGATGGTCGGTGACGAGGCGTTGAACCTCGTGGAGTACTTCGTCCATCACGAGGACGTGCGCCGAGCGCAGCCGGACTGGCAGCCGCGCCAGCTGTCGGCCGACTTCGCCGATGCACTCTGGTCACGGGTACGGATTCAAGCCCGGCTCGTGCTACGGAGGACACCAGCGATGGTGACGATGACGTCGCCGGGGTACGGCTCGATCATCGCCGGCCGGGGCGGAGCACCGGTCTTCCTCAACGCTGAGCCGGGGGAGCTGGTCCTATTCCTGTATGGGCGGCAGGCGCACGCACTGGTCGAACTGACCGGTCCCAACGAGATCGTCGACCGGATGCGAACGGCCCGCTTCGGGGTCTGAGTGCCCAACCCAATTGTTCCGGATAATATGCCCTGTTATAGCCGACTTTTAGCCGGCTTATGCGAACTATCCGGTCGGAAGGGCGGAGTCCAATTCGGGTGATCGTCGCCACTTTCGCGTGGCAAATGAGGGTGAGCTGGTTCACACTTAGTCCGGCGGGATCGGCCGGCCTGGTCATCCCGCATCGGGGTGTCCGTGACCAACGTGGGCAGAGCGGCCCGCTTTATCACTGCTGTAACGGGCATTTAACTTCGGGTGGGTAGGAATAACAACGAACTGGTCAATCCACCGATCGGTTCGCATCGTGGGGTTCCGTACGGGCGTCCCTCGACAGCACAGGAGGGGTTCGATGCCACGACGTTCTCTGGTGGTGGTTGCGAACCGCCTCCCCGTGGATGAGACAGTCCTGCCGGACGGCTCCGTCGAGTGGAGTCGAAGTCCGGGCGGACTCGTCAGCGCGCTCCATCCGGTCCTACGGGATCGTCACGGCATGTGGATCGGCTGGGCCGGCGGGATCGACTCCTCCCCGTACGTGCCGGACAACGAGGGCATCCGGATGCGGTCAGTTCCGTTGTCGGCCCAGGACTATGCGGACTATTACGAGGGGTACTCCAACTCGACTCTGTGGCCGCTGTACCACGACGCCGTCGAGACGCCCGCGTTCCATCGCCGCTGGTGGGAGGCGTACCAGCGGGTCAACCGCCGGTTTGCGCAGGCTACGGCGGACAACGCCGAACGCGACGCCATGGTCTGGATCCAGGACTACCACCTTCAGCTGGTCCCGGCCCTCCTCCGGCAGCTGCGACCCGATCTTCGCCTCGGCTTCTTCATGCACATCCCGTTCCCGCCCGCCGAGCTCTTCATGCAGCTGCCGCGCCGGGCCGAGCTTCTGCGCGGCATGCTCGGCGCCGACCTGATCGGGTTCCAGACGACGTACGGGGCGGAGAACTTCATCCGGCTCGCCGCCAGGCTTCTCGGCGTCGAGACGAACGGGCAGTTCGTCGAGGTCGACGGGCGCACCGTTCGGGCGGGGGCCTTCCCGATCTCGATCGACGTGGCCGAGATGGAGGCGTTGGGCCGTGACCCCGACGTCCGGGAACGCGCCGTCAAGCTCCGCCAGGACCTGGGCGATCCGGCCAAGGTCATCCTGGGCGTCGACCGGCTCGACTACACCAAGGGCATCGAACATCGGCTCAAGGCCTTCCGGGAGCTGCTGGTCGAGGGCCGGATCAAGATGCAGGACACTGTCATGGTCCAAGTCGCCGTGCCCAGCCGCGAGCGGGTGGAGAACTACAAGGTGCTCCGCGACCGGGTGGAGCGCGAGGTGGGACGGATCAATGGGGAGTTCGGCCGGGTCGGTGTCCCGGCGGTGCACTATCTCAACCAGTCCTTCGACCGCGCCGAGGTGGCCGCCCTCTACCATGCGGCCGATGTCATGACCGTGACCCCGTTGCGCGACGGCATGAACCTGGTGGCGAAGGAGTACATTGCCGCCCGGGTCGACAACGGCGGGGCGCTCGTACTCAGCGAGTTCACCGGGGCGGCGGCTGAGCTGCCCGAGGCTTACCTGATCAATCCACACGATCTGGACGGTCTCAAGGAGACGGTGATCCGGGCACTGGACGCGAGCCGGGCCGAGAACCGGGCCAGGATGCGGGCCATGCGTAGGCACGTTCGGGCCCACGATGTTCGGGCGTGGGCGCGTTCGTACCTGAAGGCGCTGGACATCCGCCCCCGGTGACACCTCGGGCTCTGCCCGACAACGCGGCCAGTGCGGGCTCTGCCCGACAACGCGGCCAGTGCGGGCTCTGCCCGACAACGCAGCCACTGCGGCGCCCAACGGGTCTGGCACCCGGCGTCGAGCGGCCCTACCCTTCGGTAGCAACAGGTGCACGTGACTCAGCTCACGTGCCGTACCCGAAGGGCCCCCCGTGCTATGACCGCGCAGGTGCAAATCCCATACAAGTCGATCTCAGCGATGTTTCTTCAGCGAGTGGCTTCGACCCCCGATGCCAACGCGTTCTCCTATCCCAGCGCAAGCGGTCCGGTGTGGGTGACCTGGAAGGAAGTCGGGGAGCGCGTCAGCAAGATCGCGGCCGGGCTGAACGCCATCGGCGTCGCGCCGGAGGACCGGGTCGCCATCGCGAGCAACACCCGGATCGAGTGGATCCTCACCGACCTCGGCATCAACTGTGCCGCGGCCGCCACCACCACCATCTACCCCACGACGGACCCGAAGGATGCGGCGTACATTCTCAGCGACTCGGGCTCGAAGGTCCTGATCGCCGAGGACCCCGGCCAGTACGACAAGATCGCCCAAGCGGATCTGCCGGGCCTGACCCACGTCGTCCTCATCAGCGGCACACCGGGCGATCAGTCGACCCCGGCCGTGATCTCGCTGGCCGACCTGGAGCAGCGTGGCGCCGCTGCGCTCGCGGCCGACCCGGGCCTGGTGGAGCGCCTGGTCGCGGCCGTCCGCCCGGACCACCTGGCGACGCTGATGTATACCTCCGGAACCACCGGTACACCCAAGGGCGTCGAGTTGCTGCACGGAGGCTGGTGCTGGGAGGCCGTTACTCAAGCGAGCCTCGGCATCTTCGAGCCGGACGACCTGGAGTACCTGTGGTTGCCGCTGTCCCACTCGTTCGGTAAGACGCTCATCTGCGGCATCGTCCACGTCGGACTACCCACCTATGTGGACGGTCGTATCGACAAGATCGTACAGAACCTGGCCACCGTCCGGCCGACCTTGATGTGCGGGGCTCCGCGCATCTTCGAAAAGGTCTACAACACCATCGTCACGACGACGAAGTCGGCCGGTGGCGCGAAGTGGCGCATCTTCCAGTGGGCCCTCGGGGTAGGCCGTCAGGTCTCGCAGCTCAAACAGAAGGGTGAACAGCCCGGCCCGATGCTCAGGGCGAGGTACCGGCTCGCCGACCGGCTCGTCTTCAGCAAGATCCGGGCGAGGCTGGGCGGGCGCATCCGCATCCTGGTCTCCGGCGCAGCGCCGCTGAGCAAGGACATCGCCGAATTCTTCGACGCGGCCGGACTGCCGATCCTCGAAGGGTACGGCCTCACCGAGACCTCGGCCGGAGCGTTCGTCAACCCACCGGATGCGTACCGATTCGGCACTGTCGGCAAGGCGATGGGTGACCTCGAGGTCCGCATCGCCGAAGACGGCGAAGTGGAGCTGCGCGGCGTACCGGTCATGCGCGGATACCACAACCTTCCCGAGGAGAGCGCCGACTGCTTCACTCCGGACGGCTTCTTCAGGACCGGTGACATCGGCGAGCTCGACAAGGATGGGTACCTGCGGATCACCGACCGCAAGAAGGACCTGATCAAGACCTCCGGCGGCAAGTACGTGGCGCCGACCCACATCGAGGGCCTGTTCAAGGGCCTGTGCCCGTACGTGTCGCAGGTGGTGGTCATCGGTCAGGCACGCAACTACTGCACGATGGTGCTCACGCTCGACCCGGACGCCGCCGCCGGCTGGGCCAAGGGCGGGCCATTGGAGGGCAAGTCGATCGATGCGATCAGCGCCTCGTCCCAGGCACAGGAGATGATCGAGAGCTACATCAAGGAGCTCAACGATCGGCTCAACCGATGGGAGACCATCAAGAAGTTCACCATCCTTCCGCGTGACCTGTCGGTCGAGCAGGGCGAGCTGACCCCGTCGATGAAGGTCAAGCGCAAGGCGGTCGAAACCCACTTCACCGACGACATCGAGAAAATGTACGCGGGGACCATCGCCTGACGCTGGTTGCAAGCAGGGGCGCCCTATTGACGTCTCCGGTCAATAAGGGTGCCGCTATTGCGTGGTCAGGTCAGTTCGTCGGCGAGCAGATCCATCAGCAGGCCGTCGTGCCATGTGCCATCCAGCCCGCGCTCGTACTGACGCATGCGCCCGACCGGGCGGAAGCCTACTTTCTCGTACGCGTGGACCGCGACGGTGTTGTCGGCGGCCGGATCGATAATGAGCCGGTGATGTCCACAGTCGACAATAAGATGGCGCGCGAGCGTCCGGACCGCGTCGGTGCCGAGGCCGCGGTTCTGCACCGCGGGGTCGATGTAGATGTCGATGCTGGCGTGCCGGTAGTCCGGTTCGGTCTCCTCGCCGTACTGGATGGCGCCGACGACGCGGCCCTCGTGCTCGATCGCGAAGACGTGCAGGTCGGTGTCCGCGATGTCGGCCTGTAGCTCGGCGGCCAGATCGTCGCCGCGCCACCAGTACCGGACCTGCGGCGTGGACCGGATCCGCACGAGCTCGCCGATGTCAGCCTCGGTTGCCGGGCGCAGGACAACCGCGGCCCCAGTGAGCAGCGTCATACCAGCAGGCTACGGCCGGGCTGTAGCGGGGGTGACGGGCTAGCCTTTGTCTCTCCCTTCCCCGAGGTACGCATGTCGAAGGTCTCGCGTCGGCACACGATGTCGATGGTTCTGGCGTTGATGGCCCTACTGGCGGTTGCCGTGGTCGTCGTGCTTCGGCACCCGGCGGCCGATATTGCCGTCGGTGCGCCCTCACCGCGACCAACAGCAGCCGCCGCGACGATGCCGTTCCGCGCCGCGCCGGTCAGCATCGCCGGCGACACTTGGCTCAGTTGGGCCCTCATGGACCGCCGTACGGGTCAGGTCTGGGGCTCATCCACAATGGACGAGCCGACCTGGAGCGCGTCGATGATCAAGGCATGGCTGGCTGCGGACTATCTCCGCCGAGCCGGCGCGATGAGCCCACCGATGCGACGCACACTCGAGTTCATGATCCGGGACAGCGACAACGCGGCCGCGAACCAGCTGTACGCATTGGACGGCGGCCAGGCGTCCATCCGTCGCCTCATCAGCATCTGCGGCCTCACCAACTCCTCGCCCAATCCGGTCGGCTGGGCCGTCACGAACGTCTCAGCCCGCGACTCGGTACGGATGGGCGACTGCATAGCCAGCGGCAAAGGCGCCGGACCACAGTGGACACCCTGGTTGCTCGATCTGATGCGGGGCGTCCGGGGCGAGGGCGACTTCGGCATCCGCGACGCCCTGCCGTCCACGCAGGCCGCCATGGTGGCGATCAAGAACGGGTACGAGGACTTCGCCGCAGACGGGCTCTACCATGTGAACTGTCTCGCCATCGGGGACTTGTGGGTGATGGCCGTGATGCAGCAGTACGAACCACAGTCCACATGGGACCCCGATCTCGCCCGCGGCGCCCAACGCTGTACCCAGGTCGCGACTCAACTCCTGGCCGCGGCGTAGCGTGGTCGCTGTGGATGAGCTGGATCTGGCCGACTGGCGCGAGCGGGTCGCGCGCCTCTATCTCTCCGATGTGGACCTCGCCGGCTTTCGATCGGTTCGGGACGACCTGTTCCGCGACCATCCGCAGTCACCGATTCCACCGGAGGGGCGCGCCGGCTTCGCCGGATTGCCGCACTTTCGCGAGAACCCGGACGCGGTGGTGGAGGCGGAGATCCGTCCGGTCGAGGGTTCGCTCGACATCGACACCGGCGGTGATGACGGCGTCGTGCACTACCGGCGGGTCGGAATCGTGAACACGCCGTACGGCGAACTGTCCCTGTGGTGGATCGAGGCCTACGGTGGCGGACTGTTCCTTCCAGTTCGTGATGGCACGTCCGGCCAGGAGACGTACGGCGGCGGCCGGTACCTGACCGACACGGTGAAGGGCACATTCGGCCGCGGGCTGGTGGTGCTCGGCCGGGAGCGGGTCCGGCTGGACTTCAACTACCTCTACAACCCGTCATGCGTCTACAATTATGCATACGCCTGTCCGCTCGCTCCCCCAGAGAACTGGGTGAGCGAGCCGATCCGCGCCGGAGAGCTGGACTACGCGAGTCGGGGTCAACACTGAGACTCACGGCGCACAGGTGATCGCGCATAGGGCAGGGCATATCACCGTGTGCAGATCCGAGGCGGCGAGGGTGGGATCGGGGTCCTACGTTGTGGTCAGGGAACGCGCCGTGGGCGGCGGCAATGGAGGCGGTCAGCGCCGAATCGGAGCAACCCGATCAAGAGATTTCGGCGACCGGTGCGAGGCCTCCGACAAAGAATCGCCGGAGGCGCGCCAGTCCTCGTCCATCAGGGGATAGACGATCTCCGCCCCAGCCTCGACGGCTCGGCCGTAAACCGCCGGGCACCTCCACAACGGAGGCGGACGGAGTGGGTCACAATCTTTCGGTGGCCAGCTTCGACATTGCGCTCGTCCTGCTCGTCGACCCCCGCGGTGCCGTATTGCTGCAGCATCGAGACAAGAACGCACCAGCTTCTCCCAACCAGTGGAGCCTGCCTGGTGGCCGACTCGAGCCTGGTGAGACGCCCGAACAGGCTGCCCGTCGAGAGTTGCTGGAGGAAACTGGTCTCGCTGTGGGCGAACTGCGCCCGCTCTGGACCGGCCCCCGTCCGTTCGAGAAGAACTTCCCGCTTTCCGTTACGGTCCACGTCTTTCGTG
>JBKPDY010000156.1:0-10910 GCA_046728155.1 Actinomycetota bacterium | reverse complement strand
TTCGTCTCCCCACGACCAGCGGGCGCACGGTCTGCCGCAAGACCTCATCCCGGGTCAGATCCGGTGAGTGCTGACCCGCCAGCCGCTACCAACGCCGAGCCTGCTCCATGAACCGACCCGACGAAACCCATGAGATCCGGTCCTTTGATCTTGCGGGTGTTACGAGGCTTCGGTACGGAGTCCGGGTCGGGCGGCGGCTACACAACGCGCCGGTCGGACGCCTCGCCATGCTTCGCGATGACGTCCAGGAGCAGCGCCACGGCCTCCGGGCGTGGCGGGACGAGATCGGCGACGCCGAGTTCCGACGGGCGGGCCGCGTTGGCCGGCGAGGCGATGATCGCTGCATGTGAGGCTCTGGATGAGGCCCGAGAACGATCCGTGGTATGCCGCGCTGCGGAGTCCACTGTCGACTACGTAGTTCCGAGTGGCGCGGCGCGTGGCTCGCCATTGGCTTCAAGGTCGGCGACGAAGCCGCCCCAGCCGCCGTCGGCGTCTTGCTGCGCCGGCGATGTAACCACCAGCAAACAGACGTCGCCGTCACTGCGGATCGTGTATTCGTGCGGAATTCCTCGGGGCAGGAAGACGAACCCGCCATCGGCTGCCTCGAACGTGTCGTCGCCGCAGCGAAACGTCAGCGCACCCTGCAGCACGTAGAAGATTTCATCTTCCGTCGCGTGGGTGTGCGCTGGCGGTTCCTCCCCGACGCGGGTCGTGTACTCGATGATGGCCACGCGCCGGCCTCGGCCGAGCTCTCCCGCCTTGACGGTGAAATCGATGCCGTAGGTGTAGGTACGTCCTTCGCCCGCTCGCAGCGCGTACGGGCGTAATCCACTGTCGTTCATGAACCCTCCCTTTCTTTTCTGCGAAGAATCGGTTGGTGCCGACCACGTTCGGCGCGGCGTCGCCCCGGCGCCGCTTCAGTTCGAGCTGCGCCACGATTCCTGTAATCAGGGCGACCGCGTTGGCCACCAACTGAGCGATGGTGAGCGCGAAGATCCCGGCGTGCTGGGGATGGGTGAGGTTGTCGGCGGTCCAGGGCATCGCTAGCGGCCCGAGCGCCAGCCAGGCTGCGATGATCAGTCCGACCGTTGGCTTGCGGGTCCGCCAGACGACGACCGCGGCGATCGCCGTCGCCAGCATGGCGACGGGACCGGGGGTCAAGGCGGCACCAAGCAGGCCCTCGAACAGGGTGGCGGTTGCGGTGACCAGCAGGCTGCCGATCAGAAGGCTGAGCTTAAGCACAGATGTCTCCTCGGTGAGGGTGATCCGGTACGCGGGTCATTCGCCGATCGTGACGCCGGTCAACAGGCTGAGCAGGATCTGCCGAATGCGGTCCCGGGCGATCGGACGCTGCGTGTCGCTCAAGAACAACTGATGGGCGGAGGCGAACACAGTGAAGGAAATGGTGCTGGTGTCGGCTCCCGGTGCTATCCGCCCGAGCCCCCGCTCGGCGTCCAGGTATTTGGTGAAGGCGGCCTGGATTTCGTGCAACACCGGTTCGGCGGCGCGGCCGTGGGAGAGCCGCTGCGCCACCTCCGCCCGCGAGATCACAAGGCTGGAGATCGCGAGGGCGGGCGGCCCGAACAGGGCGACGGTCGCGTCGGTGAGGTTGTCGAGCACGGTGCCAGTCCCGGCCTGGTGCACCAGCGTGCGGGCTTTGTCGGCCAGGTGGGCCGACCTATCGAGGACGTAGGCGGCCAAGAATCCGTCCAGATCACCGAAGTGGTTGTGCAGGACGCCCTTGGCGCAGCCAGCCTCATCCGTGATCGCTCGACTGGTCAGTCCGCTCGGCCCACTGCGAGCCAGCACGCGTTCGGCGGCTGCGAACAGTTGCTCGTTGACGCCGTGGATTGCCTTGCCACGAGGTGACACGGGATCTCCGCCTCCCTTCTGACGTCGGAACTATGGGCGCTTGCCCATCCTAGGCTTTCGAGCGTATGGTTGGCAATATGGGCGCTCGCCCATTCTCGGGACTACTCACGTAGGCGAGGCTTCATGTCTGCCATCGAGATTCATGAACTGACCAAGCGGTTCGGCGACGTGACCGCCGTCGATCGGCTCAGCTTTACGGTGGAAGGGAACACCATCACCGGGTTCCTCGGCCCCAATGGCGCTGGCAAGACCACGACGATGCGGATGCTTCTCGGGCTCGTTGAGCCCAGCTCGGGTAGCGCGAAGATCAACGGACGGTCCTACCGCGACCTGCCGGATCGACGACACCATGTTGGTGCGACTCTGGAAGCCACCAGCTTTCATCCCGGTCGGACGGCTCGCAACCATCTGCGGGTCCGAGCGGTGGCGGCCCGGATCAATGCCCGCCGGGTCTCCGAGGTCCTGGAACTGGTCGATCTCACCGAGGCCGCCGACCGGAGGGTGGGTGAGTTCTCGCTCGGTATGCGACAGCGACTCGGATTGGCCTCCGCGTTGCTCGGTGATCCCGAGCTGCTGATCCTTGACGAACCCGCGAACGGTCTCGATCCGGAGGGCGTGCGATGGCTGCGTCGGCTCTTGCGCGATCTGGCTGCCTCCGGCCGGACGGTCCTGGTCTCCAGCCACGCTCTGGGCGAGATCTCGCAGACAGCAGATCGAGTCGTGGTCATCGACCGTGGCCACCTTGTGACGGAGGCACCGCTCGACGAACTGCTGGCTGGGCGGCGTGAATTGGTGCGCGTGCGTACGATCCAGCCGCAAAGGCTACAGCAGGCTCTCTCGGCGACAGGGGCCCAAGCAATCATCGACGGCGATCGACTGGAGGTGACAGGTCTACCCGCCGAGCGGGTAGGCCTGGTGGCGGCCGAGTTATCGATTCCACTCTCAGAATGCATCACGGCGACCGCGGATCTCGAAGAGGTCTTCCTCAGCCTGACGGCCAACGGACAGGAAGGATCCACCCGATGATCACCGCGATTCGCGCCGAACTGCTCAAGATTCGCACCACCCGGCTCACCGCCGGACTGCTCGGTGCGGCAGCAGGGTTGACCATCGTGGTAGTGGCCCTTGAGATCTCTCAAGCGGGTGCCGGAGGCAGCGGCGCAACCAGCATCCCGGCGCTGTCGACCGCGGCCGGACTGCGAGACATCCTCACGAACACCGGCTTCGCCATTCTGGTCGCAACCGTCTTCGGCGTCACCGTGTCCAGCGGCGAATTTCGGCACCGGACCGCTACGGACACCTACCTCGACGAGCCGAACCGGGTTCAGGTGCTGACTGCCAAGATCATCTCAGCCATGCTTGTGGGCGTGCTGTTCGGCCTGATCGCCATGGGGATCACCACGTCCGTTGGGCTGGCGACGGCGGCCAGCGAGGGCTACCACATCGTGATCGGTGGTCGTGACATCGCCGCCTTCGCAGCGGGGGCAGTCGGCGGTTCGGCGCTGATGGCCGGGATAGGAGTCGCCGTCGGAGCCCTCATACGTGGGCAACTCGGCGCACTCATTGTCGTCTTCGTCTGGGCCATGGCCGTCGAGCAGATGCTCAGCCGGGTTTCGCCGTCGCTGGGCAGATTCCTGCCGCTGTTATCCGCAACCACCATGGCGGGTGCGAACAGTACGGCCAGCATGCCGCCCGTCCCACCGGCGCTCCACGCGCTGGCGCCCGGCGCGGTGGCCTTGGTTCTCATCGGCATCGTGCTCATTCTGGCGATGACGGCCGCCCTGACCACTGTCCGCAGGGACGTGACCTGACTGGCGTTCCAGCGCCAGGCCAACTGGCGGCTCCGGATCCGCGAGCCTTGCCGGAGCTCGACGGGCAGCGGCCCCGGCTTAACAACAGCAGGCGATACCGGAGCCACGCGAATGCTTGTGCTGTAAGTCACAGCACGGCACGTCACACCCCGCAGGGCTACCTCGTCCTACAACCACCATGGAGCGTTCATGTTCGCCGCTTACGTCACCGTCACCATCCTCGCCTCGGTCTTCAACGGCATCGCAGCCGTCACCTACCTGATCGGCCACGACTATCCAAAGGCCCAGGCGGACATGAAGCGCATACCACGGTCGTGGGTACCGGTGTTGGGCATGTTGCTGGCGGCAGGCTCTTTGGGGCTGCTGGCCGGGTTCGCCGTTCCACTGCTGGGGACACTTGCCGCCGCCGGCCTCGTGCTGTACTTCCTCGGTGCGCTCTTTGCTCACCTGCGGGTGGGTTCCCGCCGACTTGTGGGATGGGCCGTGTTCTTCTCCACTGCGGCGGCCGCGCTAGCCGTGAACCTGAGCTACCACTGGTGATCCGCGGAGGCAGGCGACACCAGAATCGATTCCGACCAGCAGCGGAACGGGACCGGCGGACCCACCTGTCTTGGCCGCGTAGCGCACTCTCATCGGCATGATCGGATGCTTGATCTCGACCAGCAAGCAGCCCCCATCGCAGATGAGTGCTGTTGCTCAACGGCCGGGGCGGGAATGGGGACTCTGATCTGTTCACGGGTTCGCGCCTGCCGCACGCGAGTCGGGTTGGGTGCCAGACTCGACGACTTGCAGTTATAGCGCTCAATGCCATTATCGGGAGGACACTATGGGGGCGGTCCGCACCGTTGTGGGATCCGCCAGAGCCGTCAGCATCGCCTCCGCGAGGTCGCCTGTGGTCACTCGGCTCCGGAGTCCGAGTCGGAGTGTTCCCTGCCGCATTCGGCCGGTCGCTGGTCCCGGTGTGACTAAGGGCACTCGGATCAGTGTCCAGTCCAGGTCATGGCAGTCCCGGAGCATGTTGCCCAAGGCGTGTGAGCTCGCCACGAGGCGCGGGCTGCGGATACGGAGCATGGTGCTGACGATGCGTGCGCCGGCGTTGCGAGGGTCGCCGGGAAACGGCACGTGGAAGCCCTGCATGACGACCAGGCGCTTGATCCCGGCACCTCGCATGGCAGTCATGATGTTGGTCGTTCCGTGGTCGATGGTCTCGGCATCGCCGAAGCCGCCGAGCGCTGACGCGGCGGCATCACAACCGCGCAGCGTCCTGGCGACCGCATCGGGGTCGAGCGCATCGCCCTCCTCGATGTCGAGGTCGACGGTCTGGACGCGCTTCCTGGACCGGGCCAGGACGCGTACCTCATGGCCCCGGTCAATGGCCATGCTCAGCACCGCGGAGCCCACCTTGCCGGTGGCTCCGAACATCGCGATCCTCATTCAGACGCCACCGGGGCGAACGACGCGAGTAGTTCTTCCAGTGCTTGCTGATCGGGCATGGGGAACTCGGGGGCTTGCGGAGCGTCACCCACGTCGTCGAACAACGCGTCCGGGTAGCCCAGGGCCGGCGGGAGGTGGGTGCTGAGCACGGCTGCGGGCGCCATCGACCTGATCCGATCGACGTTGGCGCGGAACCTGACCGGCTCGACGTACCGGACCCACGGGCTGTCCATAGTGGCCCACAGCAGTTGCGCCTCGCGCACGTCACCTGCGTCCCGAACGTCTGGGCCGGTCGCCAAGTCGGCGGTGGGCATGGCGGCACCGAAGCAGTCGGAGGAGAACATCGTGCCGGAACTGGTGTCGATGAATCCCGTGGTGACCGGGCTGTCGAACAGGGGCGGACGGAAGGCCGTCAAGGCCCGGTCACCGACGTCGAGGGACTGACCCGGGTTGAGCAGGTACACCCTGTCCAGCGGCACGGCCCACTCGCACGACAGGATGCCGACGCCACCGAACGTGCTGACGAGCCGGGCATGGGGAGCTGCCTCGAGTAGCGCCCGCACGCCGCCGGTGTGGTCGCGGTCAGGATGTGTGATCCAGATCCACCGAACGTCCTCGGGGTCGATCACATGGGCGAGGTCCGCGACGAAGTCCTTGTCCGGCGTACCCAGTCCGGTATCGACGACGACCGGCTCCTGAGCATGCAGGACGAAGGCATTGACCGGGATGAAGCCGATCCCCGGCACACCTGCGCGCAGTCGCTCAGCACGCTGACGTCCTTGCTGATTGTGTGAATGGTCATGACTGCGAGGATCGGCAGCCCGACCTTGGCTCGCCATACCACCGACGTGGTAGTTAACCGTTGCGCCTACGGCGATACCGTCACAGACGTGGTGGCCTACGCCAGGGCACGCGCACGCGACAAGATCGCCCGACTGAGCACCCAGGGCCTTGACCTAGTCAGCTTCTGGCGCGCCTGCACCGAGCCGATCGCAACAGCGATCCCGCATCACTGGGCGCCGTGCTTCTTCACCCTCGACCCAGCGTCACTCCTCATTACCAGCCACTTCGACGAGGGCATTCCGAAACTGCCACCCCAGTGGCTCGAGCATGAGTACCTCGGAGACGACGTCCACCAGCTCATGGACGTCGTGCGTTCCGAGGCCGGCCTGTCGACACTGCACGAGGTCACCGGCGGCGACCCGACTGGTACGCCGAGATGGCAGGCCAACATCCAGCTTGGCGGCGATCAGGAGATGATCACCGCCCTGCGGACGCGGTCCGGCGACGTGTGGGGGGCGATGGCACTCTACCGCGCACCAGGCCAGCCGATGTTCGACAGGGCCGACAAGGACTTCCTCCGCGAGGTTGCGCCATACCTCGCGAACGGTGCTCGACGGGCACTGCTCATGGGCGAGGCGGTCGATCCCGAATGTTCAGACGCTCCCGGGCTCGTCGTGCTCGACGCCAACCTCCAGGTCGAGTCGGGCTCGCCCGGGGTCGACCGCTGGCTCGCGGACTTGCCCGACGGCGACGGGGACAAAGGCAAACTACCCAGCTGCTTGACGTCCGTCGCGGCAATCGCCCTGCGCAGCGCGACCGGACCCGAAGATCCCGGGCACGTCGCGATGGCGAGGGTACTCGGTCAATCCGGGATCTGGATCATCGTGCACGCTGCCGCCCTCGTCGCGACCGGACTTCGACGGGTCGCGATCATCGTCGAACCCGCGCACCCTGCCCGGATCACCACGTTAATGATGTCGGTCTACGGACTCACCGAACGGGAAAAGGACGTCACGCGACTCGTCCTACAGGGCAACTCGATCGTCGAGATCGCCCGAGCGCTGGTCATCTCATCGCACACTGTGCAGCAACACTTCAAGAGCATCTTCGACAAGACCGGCGTCCGCAGCCGCCGCGAGCTCGTCGCCAAAGTGTTCTTCGCCCATTACGAGCCCAGAGTTCGGGACAACGAGGGCCGCGCCTTGTCCAACCGCCCACTTCGAGGCGGCCCCCACCCATCGGCATCAGGGTGACCAACGGCCATATCAGCGGGGCGCGCGCCGACGGCCTTACCACTGACCCCACGTGGGCATGCCAGCCGAGCTCAACACCCACGCGCCGCCGGTCTGCCCACCCACCGCGCGCTCATGCTCGCTTCTTGCAGAAGGCATGACGCTAGGAGCGCGCTGTCATCGGCATGAGCGCACGACTCACCGCATGACAATGCGCGCATTTAGCGGCTCTCGTGCCTTTGGGCTCCACTCGGCGCTTGCGCCGCTGGGGTGGGGTCCCTTGTCATGCTTTGGCGGTGAGTAGATAGTCGTCGGCCTCGGGACTCCACTGCAGATCGACGGCTGCGCTGGTGGCGGCCGCCTTGCAGAATTGCAGGAAGCTACGGTAGCCGAGCTTCTTTTCGCTGAAGTCCGGTCGTACCCGGCGAAGCTGGTTCTTCAGACCAGAAAGCGCTACCACACGGTCGCTGCCGGCAACGTCGAGGACCACGGATCGCAACAGCGCGAACGCGTCCTCCCGGTCGCCGTGCTCGGGCAGGGAGACCTCTGGGTCGCCTTTGGCCGGTCCTTCGGCCAGCTCGACCACGTTGCGCTCGGCCAGGTGCCGCAGCAGCTCCCCGAAGGTGCGAAACCCGTAGTCGGACTCGCTGAAGGTCGGATCCTTCCTGAGCAGCGTCCGCTTGAGCGTCGACGCGGTTACAGCGCCGCTGGAACTGCCCTGAAGACCGGCCACCGTCTGAGCGACAAGGACCGCGAGCGTGTCGACGTTGCGTGCGGATTCCTCGGCCGCTGGTTGGGGTTCGGGTTCCAGCTCCACACGTTGCTGCTCCGGCCCGGCCGGCCGGACGGGCCGGCCGGGCCTGGTACGCATGGAGTGGATCTCGACTCCCTCAAGGCGGTCGTAGTAGAGGAACTCGTCGCAAGCCGGCGGCAACAGCGCCGAGGTGGACCCCTCGACTCCGACACCGATGACGCGCTTGTTGAGTTCGCGGAGCTTGTGGACCAGCGGGGTGAAGTCGCTGTCACCGGTACAGATCGCGAACGTCGAGATGTACTCGCGCTCGAAGGCTAGCTCCATGGCATCGACAGCCATCTTAATGTCGGCGGCATTCTTGCGCGAGGCTCCCATCCGCTGAGGTATCTCGATGAGCTCGACATGTGAGCGCGTGAGCATCCGGCGATCCTCGTCGAAGAACGACCAGTCGGCGTAGGCCCTACGGACCACCACCCGTCCCCGCTCCGCGAGGGCATCAGCGATCGGACGAAAGTCAAAGGCCATGCCGCCAAGGTTGTCGCGGGCCCCGAGAGCGAGGTTCTCGTAGTCAAGGAACAGGGCGATGCGTTCTTCTTGATCCACGGGCGACAGCCTACGCCCAGTGGAGAAGCCCGTTGCCGAGCACATCGAGGTCCGACCATAGGCTTTCCAGCACCGGCCGACCATGATGTGTTCGTCGTAGGCGGTGTTGGTCTTGACACAGCCGTACCAGATGCCCACGAGGCAGTTGCCGAGCTGGCATAGTGGCCGATCTCCGGTTGCGCACCGCGGCATAAGCGGACGTCGCTGTTCACTGCCGAGCCGTGTCACCAGGTGATGAGCACCCAGTCCCCAGGTAGATCGGCTCGACTCAGGGCCAGTAGCGCGGAATCACGTGCGGCCATGACGTCTGTCCCGTCATAGAAGCTCCAAGCGTTCTCGTAGAAGGAGCCATCGTCGCTGTAGCTGCGCAGGTCGAGACCCAGGACCAGGCGGCCAGACTCAGCAAGAGCATTGATGACCGCGGGGGCGTCGCTGAGTGGACATAACACCTCGCCGTTGGCCTCAACCCCCGCCGTTGACCGAAGTTCTGCGGATAGCACCTCAAGGTCGTCCGCGGCCACAGGGTGAGGCTACCGGACTATGGCAGGACGTCCGACTCTCGGCAGACATCCCAGGAATCGTTTTGTCAAGCGTTTCTGGCGTTGTAGTGTTCCCAGGCCGAGCGTGTCCGGGCCTTCGTGGAAGTTGATGTGGCGGTCCCCCACCTGAGGCCTTCCGAGTGGTAGGTCTTCGGGTGATTCCGCCAAGAAACATCCCGAAGGAAGGGGACCGCTGTGAAGACCGTACCGACTGTGCGGGTGGTGTCGACAACCGACACCGCCGTGCAGCTCGAACAGCTGGGCGTGGCCGACCTGCCGGCCGACGTGCAGCTCACGCTGGCCGATATCGCCACGGTGGCGCAAGAAGGATTGCTGGCGATCAGTGTGGCCGCCGGGATGGCGGTGATGCAGACGATGTTCGACGCTGAGATGAGGGCGGTGTGCGGGCCGAAGGGCCGGCACGACGCGGACCGGATCGCCACGCGCCACGGCCGTGAGAAGGGCTCGGTGGTGCTGGGCGGGCGGCGGGTGCCGGTGACCCGCCCACGCGCGCGAACCACCGACGGGCGTGAGGTGCCGCTGCCGGCCTATCAACTGTTCTCGGCGGAGGATCAGCTGACGCACGTGGTGATGGAGCGGATGCTGGCCGGGCTGGCGACTCGCCGGCACATTGCGGCGGCCGAACCCGTCGGCCACGACGTTGAGGAGGCGGCGAGCGCGACGAGCCGGTCGGCGGTCTCGCGCCGGTTCGTGGCCCAGACCAAGACCGCGTTGGCCGAGTTGCTGGCCCGAGATCTGAATGCTCTTGATATCAAGGTGCTGATGATCGACGGGGAGCACATCGCCGAGCACTGCTGCGTGGTCGCGTTGGCCATCACCGCCGACGGGACGAAGGTGCCGGTCGGGCTGTGGGAGGGCTCGACTGAGAACAAGACCGTGGTCACCCACCTGCTCTCCGATCTGGTCTCCCGCGGCCTGGACGCCGGGGACGGGTTGCTGGTCGTCATCGATGGTGCCAAAGCGTTGTCGGCGGCGGTGACCGCCGTGTTCGGCGCCACAGCGGCAATTCAGCGCTGTACTGTCCATAAGCGACGGAACGTGGCCGAGCATCTGCCCGAGTCCGAGCGCGGCTGGGTCGACCTGAAACTCGTGCGTGCGTTGAACAACCCGGACGCGGCCGCGGGCCTGCGCGATGCCAAGGCGTTGGCCACCGCGTTGCAGCGCAAGCACCCCGGTGCGGCCGCGTCACTGCGCGAGGGCCTGCCCGAGCTGTTCACCGTGGCCCGTCTCGGCATCACCGGCACCCTCGCCACGACGCTGACCAGCTCGAATCCCGTGGAGTCCATGATCTCCATCGCCCGCACGACGAACCGGAACGTTACCCGCTGGCGGGATGGAGAAATGGTGCTGCGCTGGACCGCCGCCGGCATGCTCAACGCCCAACGCTCATTCCGCCGCCTCAGGGGCTACAAGCAAATGCCCCAACTCGTCGCCGCCCTACGCCGACACGCCCACCCATCCACCGCCCGACCGCCCGAAATTGTCGGAACCGCCGCCTAACATTCAGATGGGATCGTCACCGAAATTCCACGAGCCCCGTGACACCCTCCCAGGCCCGGTTCTCGTCATAGTCAGTGCGTGTCTTCAGGCAGCCGTGGAGGATGCCGACAAGGCGGTTGCCGAGCTGGCGTAGAGCGGCATGGTGGCCGATGTGTCGAGCTCGCATCGCGTCGTAATAGGCGCGGGCGCCGGGCGATCCGCGTAGAGCACCGAGTGCCCACTGGTGCACAGCGTCGCCGAGACGGTCGTTGCGGACGTGGCGGGCCAACACAGTCTTCTTCGTTCCGGAAGCCCGGGTGATCGGCGAGGTGCCGGCGTAGTTCTTGCGGGCTTTCGCGTTGGCGTAGCGCTTCGGGTCATC
>JBKPDY010000155.1:0-39420 GCA_046728155.1 Actinomycetota bacterium | reverse complement strand
CGGCCTGGGGCGCGCCCACCTCGCTGGTATTTCCCTGAGCGGGATGGCTTCGATGTGGGTGGCAAGCCACGCGCCCGAGCGGGTCGACCGGCTGGCGCTGCTCTGCACGTCGGCCCGACTCGGTCCGGCGCAGACATGGGCCGGCCGCGCCGCCGCCGTACGGGCCGGGGGCATGGCGGCGATCGCGGACTCCGTGGTGTCTCGGTGGGTTCCGCCGGAGTTCGCCCGGGCCAATCCGGACGTCGTGGCCTGGTTGCACAGGATGCTCCTTTCCACCCCGCCGGAGGGGTACGCCTCGTGCTGCGACGCGATCGCCGCAATGGACCTGATCGCCGACCTGTGCCGGATCACCGCGCCCACGCTGGTCGTGGCTGGACTGGCCGACCAGGCGACGCCGCCCGCGCATGCCCAGTGCATCGTCTCCGGCATCGCCGGGTCGCAGCTGGCCCTGGCCGCCGGGGCCGCTCACTTGCCCCACATCTCCCGGCCCGATCTGATCGTCGACCTGCTGCTGACCTTCTTCGGAGGTGGGACGTGAACAACGCGTACGACGCTGGCCTGGCCGTGCGTCGCGAGGTGCTGGGCGACGCGCATGTCGACCGTCTGCTCACCAGCGCGACCGCCTTCTCGGCCGCGTGGCAGGAGTTCGTGACGTCGGTGGCCTGGGGCGAGGTCTGGGCCCGCGACGGTCTCGACCGGCGTACCCGGAGCATGCTGACCCTGGCGTTGCTGACGGCTCTGCGGAGCGAGACCGAGCTGGCGATCCACGTCCGGGCGGCGATCGGCAACGGGGTGACCCCGGCCGAGATCCGCGAAGTGCTGCTGCACACCGCCGTCTACGCCGGCCTGCCGGCGGCCAACTCCGCGTTCGCCGTGGCCGAGCAGGCGCTCGCCGAACTCGGCGCGGAACCGGCTCAACCTGGTGTCGCGTGAGCGAGCCAACAGCGAACGAGCATCGCAGGGCCGCCAGGCCCGAGGAGCGGAACGAGCGCGGAGGCGAGCTGTGGTGACGGCCACCCGACCGGAGCGCGACACCGACTTCGTCCAGTCCCTCAAACGTGGACTGGCGGTGATCTGCGCCTTTGACCGTACGCACGCGGAGCTGACGCTCAGCGAGGTCGCGGCCACGACCGGGGTGACCCGGGCCACCGCGCGCCGGTTCCTGCTGACGTTGTGCCGCCTGGGGTACGTACGCTCCGACGGCCGGTTCTTCTCGCTGACGCCGCGGGTGCTGGAGCTGGGGTACGCGTACCTCTCCGGACTATCGCTTCGCGAGGTGGCCGAACCGCACCTGGAGGCTCTCGTCGCGAAGGTCAACGAGTCCTCGTCCGTCTCGGTGCTCGACGAGGGGGACGTCGTCTACGTCGCCCGGGTACCGGTCTCGCGGATCATGACCGTCGCGATCAGCGTCGGCACCCGCTTCCCTGCATACGCGACCTCGATGGGACGCGTCCTGTTGGCCGGACTCTCCGATGTGGACCTCGAGCGGTACCTCACCGGCCTGCGACTGGAGCGCCTGACCTCCCGGACCGTCACCTCCGTGGCCGCGCTACGGGGGGAGCTGACCAGGGTCCGGGGCCAGGGCCATGCCCTCGTCGACCAGGAGCTCGAGGAGGGGTTGCGCGCGGTCGCCGCCCCGATCCGGGACCGATCCGGCGGGGTCGTCGCCGCGGTGAACATCTCCGCCCACGCGACGCGAACGTCGTTGGATGCGATGCGCCGCATGCTGGTGCCGCCACTGCTCGCCGCCGCGACCCGGATCAGCGCCGATCTGCCGGCCACGACCCGCCGGCGACCGTCACCGCACGAGTGAGGTGATCGCGTCGGCGAAGCGCTGGGCTGCGCCGGCTGCCGTGCCGAGGTAGAGCGACGGCTCGGTGAGCTCCACCTCCACCACCAACGGTTCACCGTCGGGCCCGAGGATCAGGTCGACCCGCGCGTAGAGCAGTGGCCCGCCCGGGACGACGGCGAGGGCTTTCGCGGCGAGATCCAGTTCGGCCGGCGACGCCTCCCGGGGAGTGATCTCCTCCGGTCGGTAGAGCCCTTCGGTGGTGATCTCCGGTCCGGGGAGCATGGGCCCCTTGCGGACCGCATGCGAGTAGTTCCCGCCGAGGTAGAGCACGGCCGTCTCGCCCTCGGTGTCGACGGCCGCGAGGTACGGCTGGACCATCGCCACCCGGCCGGCGGCCGTCATGCGGGCGACGTGGGCGCTCGCCAACTCGCGGTGCCGTGAATCCGCGAGGTCGTACCGGCCGGCGTCGAGGCTCCCCGCGCCGACGGCAGGTTTGACCACCCATTCGCCTGCCTCGGGCAGGGCGGCCGCATCACCCGGACCGAACCAGCGAGTCGTCACCGTCGCCACGCGAGCCGCGGCCAGATCGGCCAGGTAACGCTTGTCGGTGTTCCACGTCACGACCTCGACCGGATTGGCCAGGTGCGGGATCTGGGACGCCCAGGCGATGAAGGCGTCCCGGCGACGGACGTAGTCCCAGGTCGAGCGGAGTACGACCAGGTCGTAGCCGGCCCAGCCAACTGACCGGTCGTCCCAAACGACGGCGTCGACGTTGATACCCGCCGCCTCGAGCGGAGGGATGATCAGGCGGTCGTCCGAGTCGAGCCCAGGCAGCTCGGCGCAGGTCACCAGGGCGACCCGTCCGGTCACCGACCCGTCGATCACGCGACCGACGCTACCCGCTGGTAGGGGCACCCTACTTGCCTGAAACGGTTAGTAGGGTTCCCCTGCTTGCAAGATCAGCGGCTGAGGACGCGCCGGCCCATGGAGCGCCACAGGTCGTTGCTCGGCCGCATCTGTTCGACCAGTTCACGCTCCCATGCGTTCTCCAGCCGGACGCCGGCCCGCTCGCAGGCGTCGCGGGCATCGGTCGTGCTCTCCGCGAAGTGATCATCGGAGGCGCCGTCGTTTCCGACCAGAACGATCCGGGCGCCGCGCCGGCCGGCGTACTCGATCGCAGCTGTCGCTCCGCCGTGACCGGCGGCGAACGACTTCAGGCCCGCGACGAGGCCGGTCGTAGCGGGGTCCAGGGTCGTATGGGAACCATCTGCCATGCCGGCCAGACTAAGCAAACACCACTGGGACAGACGGCTGAACGACAGAAAAGTGTGGCCAGAGTTACGCCAGCAGGCTGATCGCGCTGGTGAATCCGGACGCCGGGTACGATGTCACCCTCGCCCGGGCCAGGATTCAGGCGTTTCAGGTACGAAAGAGGGCATCCACGGCGATCGTTACGAAGACGATCGTGAGGTAGGTCGTGGACCAATGGAACAGCCTCATGGGGCGCGCCGGTTCCTGGCGGACGATCCGCAGGTACAGGCGATGCGCCTCGAGGATGAACAGGCCTCCGGCCGCGAGGGCCACGACCAGGTACACCCAGGAGAGGCCGAAGCGGACCAGGGTGGCCGACGCGGCCACGGTGAGCCAGGCGAAGGCGACCGCCTCGGCACCGACCCGGCGGGCCGAGGCGACCACCGTGAGCATCGGGATTCCCGCCCTGGCGTAGTCGTCCTTGAACCGGATGGCGAGCGCGTAGAAGTGCGGTGGCTGCCAGCAGAAGACCACCGCGAACATGACCCAGGCGGGCCAGGCGAGCGATCCGGTGACGGCGGCCCAACCGATCAGCACCGGCATCGCACCGCAGACGCCGCCCCAGATCGTGTTCAGTGAGGTCGTCCGCTTCAACCACAGCGTGTAGACGAGGTCGTAGTACGCGATCGCGGCCACCGTGAGGACCGTGGCGAGCCAGTTGGTGAACGAAGCCATGATCACGACGGAGACCGCGGCGAGGCTCAAGCCGAACACCAGCGCACCCCGCGGCGAGACCAGATGGCTCGGCAGGGCCCGCCGGGCGGTCCGCCGCATGACCTGATCGATGTCTCGGTCGAGGTAGCAGTTGAGAACGTTCGCGGCGCCCGCCGCCATCGTGCCGCCGACGAGGACCACCGCTATCAGCCCCAGGAACCGCCCAGCACTCGCGCCGCCATGACCGTTGGCCCGCCAGCCGGCGTGGGCCAGCAGCATCGCCGGGACTGTCGTGACGAGGAGGAGCTCCACGATGCGCAGCTTCATCAGCGACACGTAGGCACGAGCCCGGTCGGCAACCCGGGCCGGCGTCACGGGGGCGGGATCGGCGAGGTCGGTGTCGGCTTTGGTCTCGTCCCGCGTGGTGCGGTCGGCGACCGTGCTCACCGGTCGGACCTTGCGAGGAACACTGCGGCGGTTACCTTCCAGCCGAGGTGGATGACGGAACTGCCGCGTCGCGGCAAGTCCGGGGACAGCGTACGCGCTGCTCATCCGGGGCCGATCTCCACCCGCCATCGGTACTGTCGGCCACACCGGGTGGCCATCGGCATCGTCGACCGAAACATGCCCGGATGGTTGGGTGGGTAGGGTTCGTGGTTGTGAGCCCTTTCGACTGGTCCGACACCGACCGGCGCGCGGTCGACACGATCCGGGTCCTCGCGATGGACGCGGTGGAGAAGGCCGGCAACGGACATCCGGGCACCGCGATGAGCCTCGCTCCCGCGGCGTACCTGCTCTACCAACGCGTGATGCGGCACGACCCGAGCGACCCGGCCTGGCCCGGGCGGGACCGGTTCGTGCTCTCCTGTGGACACTCGAGCCTCACGCTGTACATCCAGCTGTACCTCACCGGGTACGGGCTGGAGCTCGACGACCTGAAGCAGCTGCGGCAGTGGGGCTCGCGGACGCCCGGCCATCCCGAGCACCGCCTCACCGTCGGCGTCGAGACCACGACCGGCCCGCTCGGTCAGGGGCTGGGCAACGCGGTCGGTATGGCGATGGCATCCCGGCGCGAGCGCGGCCTCTTCGATCCCGACGCCACGCCCCGGTACAGCCCGTTCGACCACTCCGTCTACGTGTTCTGCTCCGACGGCGACATGGAGGAGGGGATCAGCCACGAGGTGAGCAGCCTCGCCGCTCATCAGAAGCTGGGCAACCTCATCGTCATATGGGACGACAACCAGATCTCCATCGAGGACGACACCAACATCGCGAAGTCGGAGGACATCCCGGCCCGGTACGAGGCGTACGGCTGGCATGTCCAGCGGGTCTCGTGGCGGGGCGACGACGGCTACCACGAGGACCCGGAAGCGCTGTATCAGGCGTTGCTCAACGCCAAGGCCGAGACGGGTCGGCCCTCGTTCATCGCGCTGCGCACCATCATCGGCTGGCCGGCGCCGACCAAGCAGAACACGGGCAAGATCCACGGATCGGCGATGGGTGCGGAGGAGGTCGCCGCCACGAAGCGGATCCTCGGCTTCGACCCGGAGCAGTCCTTCGCGGTCGAAGCTGAGGTGCTCGAACACACCAGGCGCGCCATCGCCCGCGGTCGCGAGCTGCACGCGGCCTGGCAGCCGGGCTTCGACGCGTGGGCCCGTTCGAACCCGGAGCGCAAGGCGCTATTCGATCGGCTCGCCGCGCGGGCCCTACCCGACGGCTGGACCGACGCGCTGCCCGAGTTCCCAGCCGATCCGAAGGGGATGGCCACCCGTAAGGCGTCCGGGATCGTCATCAACGCGATCGCTCCGATCCTGCCCGAGCTGTGGGGCGGGTCGGCCGACCTGGCCGAGAGCAACAACAGCACGATCGAGGGTGACCCCTCGTTCGTCCCGCCCGAACACTCCACAAAGGAGTTTCCCGGCGACTGGTACGGCCGGACCCTCCACTTCGGAATCCGCGAGCACGGGATGGGCGCGATCCTCAACGGGATCGTGCTGCACGGCGGTACCCGACCGTACGGCGCGACGTTCCTGGTCTTCAGCGATTACATGCGACCCGCGGTCCGGCTGGCCGCGCTGATGGGGATCCCCGTCATATATGTGTGGACGCATGACTCGGTCGGACTCGGTGAGGACGGGCCGACCCACCAACCGATCGAGCACCTTTCGGCGCTGCGCGCGATTCCGGACCTCGACGTGGTGCGGCCGGCCGACGCGAACGAGACGGCGTGGGCCTGGAGGATGGCTCTGGAGCACACGGACCGGCCGACCGCGCTCTGCCTGACCCGGCAGAACCTTCCGGTGCTCGACCGGGCCCACCTCGCCGCGGCCGAGGGGTTGGTCAAGGGCGGGTACATCCTGGCCGAGGCGAGCACGGGCGAACCGTCGGTCATCCTCATCGGCACCGGCTCCGAGGTCTCGCTCTGCGTCTCCGCGCGGGAACGCCTGGAGGTCGAGGGGGTGCCGACCCGGGTCGTGTCCATGCCGTGCCAGGAGTGGTTCCGGGCGCAGGACGCCGCGTACCGGACCCACGTTCTTCCGCCCTCGGTGACAGCCAGGGTCAGCGTCGAGGCCGCGGTGGCGATGTCGTGGCACGATCTCGTCGGAGACGCCGGGGAATGCGTGAGCATCGAGCACTACGGCGCCAGCGCCCCATACCAGGTCATCTTCGAACACTTCGGCTTCACCACGGACAACGTCGTCGCCGCGGCTCGCGCATCGCTCTCCCGCGCAGGAGAGTTGAAGGGATCCACCAGCGGCACCTGAATGGAGGCGCGATATGACCGAGCCGACAGCGAGTGAGCATCGCGGGGCCGCTAGGCCCGCGCCGGGGTCCCCGCGGAGTCGTGGAGCGAAGCGGAGCGACTTCGTGGGGTGGCAGGTGCGGAGCGAGCGCGGAGGTGAGCCGAAATGAGCGAGCCGACAGCGAGTGAGCATCGCAGGGCCGCTAGGCCCGAGGAGCGGAGCGAGCGCGGAGGTGAGCCGAAATGACCGACAGGTTGGCGGAGCTGTCCTCCGCTGGAGTCTCCATCTGGCTTGACGACATCTCCCGTGAACGCCTCATCACCGGTGGTCTGGACACGCTGAGGCGCGACCAGCACGTGGTCGGGGTCACCTCGAACCCGACGATCTTCGCGAAGGCGCTGGCCGAGTCGGAGGACTACAGCAACCAGATCCACGACCTCGCCCTGCGTGGGATCGGCGTCGAAGAGGCGGCTCGTATGATCACCACAAAGGATGTTCGGTGGGGCTGCGATGTGATGCGGCCCGCCTACGAGGCGTCGTCCGGGGTGGACGGTAGGGTCTCGATCGAGGTCGATCCGAGGCTGGCCCATGACACCGCGAAGTCGGTAGCGGAGGCCAAGCAGTTGTGGTGGCTGGTCGACCGGCCCAACGCCTACATCAAGATTCCGGCCACCGAGGCGGGAGTCCCGGCGATCACAACGACATTGGCCGAAGGCATCTGCGTCAACGTGACGCTCGTCTTCGGGCTGGACCGTTACGACCAGGTGATGGAGGCGTTCTTCCGCGGACTCGAGCAGGCCAAGGCCAACGGCCACGACCTGTCGACGTTGGTATCGGTGGCGTCCTTCTTCGTCTCCCGGATGGACACCGAAGTGGACAAGAGGCTGGATCGGATCGGCACCGACGAGGCGAAGGCCATGCGGGGCAAGGCGGCCATCGCCAACGCACAGCTCGCGTACCAGCACTACGAAAAGGCGTTCGACAGCGATCGGTGGCGGGCGCTGGCCGCCGCCGGGGCCCGGCCGCAACGTCCACTATGGGCATCCACGTCCGCCAAGAACCCGGAGTACCGCGACGTGATGTACGTCGAGGAGTTGGTGGCACCTGGCGTGGTCAACACGATGCCGGAGTCGACGCTGCGCGCCTACGCCGACCACGGTGAGGTCGATCCGTCGGTCGTGACGTCGTCGTACGGGCGGGCGCAGGCCGTGCTGGACCAACTGGAGGAGATGGGCGTCCGGTACGCGGATGTGACCGCGACCCTGGAACGCGAGGGCGTGGAGAAGTTCGAGGCCTCTTGGCTGGAGCTGTTCAAGAGCGTGGAGACCCAATTAGGACTCGTGCGTTGATCGCGACGGACTGGCGAAAGGTGTCCGATGACAGAAGTTGAGTCGGCCGCGGGGCTGTCCGTACGCGGCGCCGACGCGGTGCTGGGTGCGGCCCAGGCGCGGCAGAGCCTGGTCGAGGCGAGCGTGGCCGGTCTGCTTGCCGAGAAGGATCCGACGCTGTGGGGTCCGGCGGCGGAGTCTGAGGCCGAGATCCGGCTGGGGTGGATCGACACCTTTCGTCGTAGCCGTGACCTGCTGCCCCGCCTGGCTGAGCTGCGCCGGCAACTGGTCGGGCTCGACCATGTGGTGCTCGCCGGCATGGGTGGCTCGTCCCTCGCGCCAGAGGTCATCACCCGTACCCTCGGGGTGCCGTTGACTGTCCTCGACACGACCGATCCGCACCAGGTCAGAGCGGCGCTGGCCGATCGGTTCGAGCGGACGGTCGTCGTGGTCTCCAGCAAGTCAGGGTCCACTGTGGAGACCGACTCGCACCGGCGGGCGTACTGGCAGGCGTTCGAGGATGCCGGCATAGCCGACATCGGCCGGCGGTTCGTCATCGTGACCGATCCGGGCTCCCCTTTGGAGAGGATCGGACGGGAGATGGGGGCACATGTCGTTCTGGCCGACCCCGACGTCGGTGGCCGGTACAGTGCGCTGACCGCCTTCGGAATCGTGCCGTCGGCCCTGGCCGGGGTGAAGGTCGCCGAACTGCTCGACCAGGCGGAGGAGTTGAGCGCGAGCATCGGCCGGGACGAGGGCGGCGACAACCCGGCCCTGGCCTTGGGCTCGGCGCTCGGAGGGGCCGCGAACACCGGCCGCGACAAGGTCGCCCTGGTCGACGACGGTACCGGGATCACTGGTCTGGGGGACTGGGCCGAGCAGCTCATCGCTGAGTCGACCGGAAAGGACGGCACCGGCATCCTCCCGGTGGTGCTGGAGAATCCGTCGGCAGCCGGCGCGACCGGCGACGATGTGCTCACCGTGACCATCGGCGGTGCTCTGGCTGCTCGCGACTACCCGGCCGGCGGGGTCACCCCGCACATCAGCATCAACGGCCCGCTCGGCGCGCATTTCCTGGCCTGGGAGACCGCAACGGCGCTGGCCGGCCGGCTGCTCGGAATCAACCCCTTCGACCAGCCGAACGTGACCGAGAGCAAGGAGAACACCAGGAAGATCCTCGCCGACGGCCTACCCGAGCAGTCACCGTGGTTCACGGAGGGCTCGATCGAGGTGTACGCGGACAGCGCCGGCTCTGCCGGCAAAGGCAGCGAAGCCGACTCTGCCGGCACACGCGGCGCAGTCGCGGCGTCGACCCTCGCCGGCGTGCTGTCGTGGTTGCTGGGTGAGGCGAGGCCGACCGGATACGTCGCCGTGATGGCGTACCTGGACCGGTTCGGCGACCGGTCGGTCGCCGGCATCCGGCCTCTGCTCGCGCGGGCCGCGGGCCGTCCGGTGACCTTCGGCTGGGGGCCCCGCTTCCTGCACTCGACCGGCCAGTACCACAAGGGCGGCCCCCAGATCGGCGCCTTCCTGCAGATCACCGGCGCCGTCACCGACGACCTCGATATCCCTGGCCAACCGTACACGTTCGGCCGGCTGCAGGCCGCCCAGGCGGCCGGCGACCGGCAGGCGTTGGCCGGACGGGGGCGGCCGCTGGTCTGGCTGCACCTGACGGACCGTGCGGTGGGTGCCGCCCAGCTTCTGGCGGCCGCCCGATCACTTCCGACTGCCTGACGGAGACAGACGATGCCCAACCCGTTGCGTGATCCGATCGACCGACGGCTTCCTCGCATCCCGGAGCCCTGTGCACTGGTCATCTTCGGCGTCACCGGAGACCTCGCCCACAAGAAGCTCATCCCGGCCATCTACGATCTGGCCAACCGCGGGTTGTTGCCGCCCGGATTCGTGGTGCTGGGCTTCGCCCGGCGGGACTGGGGTCGGGGCGAGTTCGCTTCGATGGCCAAGCAGGCCGCGCAGGAGCACGCGCGTACCACGTGGAGCGACGAGGTGTGGGGGCGCCTGGCGGCGAACATCCGATTCGTCCCCGGCTCGTTCGACGACGACGCGGCGTTCGACACCCTTGCGGAGACCCTCGACGATCTGTGCGAGACCCACGGCGTCGGCGGCAACGCCGCGTTCTACCTGTCGATCCCGCCCGCCGCATTCCCGGTCGTACTCAAGCAGATGCAGCGCACCGGCATGGCCGACAACGAGAAGGCCGGCGGGTGGCGGCGGGTTGTCATCGAGAAACCGTTCGGTCACGACCTCGCCTCGGCCGGTGCCCTGAACCAGCTGGTCGACGATGTCTTCACCGCCCACGACGTCTTTCGCATCGATCACTATCTGGGCAAGGAGACGGTCCAGAACATCCTGGCGCTGCGGTTCGCCAACGCCCTGTTCGAACCGGTGTGGAACGCGCGAAACGTCGATTCGGTACAGATCACCATGGCCGAAGATGGCGGCATCGGCACCCGCGCCGCGTTCTACGACAGCGCCGGCGCCGCCCGCGACGTGTTGCAGAACCACCTGATGCAATTGCTCGCGCTGGTGGCCATGGAAGAACCGACCAGCTTCGAAGCCGACGAGATCCGGGTCGAGAAGCTCAAGGTGCTGCGGGCGATCACGCTGCCGGACGACATCGCCACCGGAACGGTCCGCGGGCAGTACATGCAGGGGTGGGTCGCCGGCGAACGGGCGGTCGGTTACGTGGAGGAGAAGGGCATCCCGTCGAACTCCACCACGGAAACGTACGTGGCGGTCCGTCTGGGGGTCCAGAACCGCCGGTGGGCCGGTGTCCCGTTCTACATCCGCGCCGGCAAACGGATGCCGCGCCGGGTCACCGAGATCGCCGTGCTCTTCAAGAAGGCCCCGCACCTGCCGTTCCACCCCTCCGATGTCGAGCTGCTGGGCCACAACCAGCTGGTCGTCAGGGTCCAGCCGGACGAGGGCGTCACCGTGAAGTTCGGCTCGAAGGTCCCCGGCACCACGATGGAGGTCCGGGACATCACGATGGACTTCCAGTACGGCGAGGTGTTCACGGAGTCCAGTCCCGAGGCGTACGAACGGCTGGTCCTCGATGTCCTGATCGGCGACAGCACGCTCTTCCCGCACGCGGACGAGGTGGAGGCCGGCTGGAAGGTGGTGGACCCGCTGGAGCAGGCGTGGGCCGGGTCGACTCCGTTCCCGTACCGGGCGGGCGAATGGGGCCCGCGCGCCGCCGACGAGATGCTCGCCCGCGACGGCCACGCTTGGAGGAGACCGTGATCGCCCTCTGGGACACATCCGGCAACGACGTGGTGAAGGCACTCGCGGCCGAGCGGCGGACGGCGGGCGGAGTGGCCAGCGGCCTGGCCCTTACCCTGGTCGGCTCGGTCGACGAGCGGCGGGTACGGGAAGCGGAAACAGCGGCCGCAACGGCGGCGGCCGCGCATCCGTGCCGGCTGATCCTGGTGGTGCGCAGTAACCTGCCGGCGAGCAGCTCCCGGTATCCGGAGTCGCGGCTCGACGCGGAGATCGTCGTGGGTGGACGCCTCGGACCGGCCGAAGCCGTCGTCCTGCGGATGCACGGCCGGCTGGCGAGGCACGCCGAGTCGGTCGTCATACCCCTGCTCGCACCGGACGTGCCCACGGTGACCTGGTGGCACGATGCCCCACCGGAGCGCATCGCCACCGACCCCCTCGGTGTGCTCGCCGAGCGCCGGATCACCGACGTGGCCGACACCGCCGACCCGATCGGCGCTCTGTGTCAGCGGGCCGAGGACTACGCGCCCGGCGACACCGACCTCGCCTGGACCCGGTCCACGCCATGGCGCTCCCTACTCGCCAGCGCCATGGACACGGAAGACGCTGAGGTGATCGCGGCGTCGGTGACGGCGGCCGCGGATGATCCGACGGCGATGCTCCTGCAGGGATGGCTGCAGAGCCGGGTGGGCGTCACCCCGACCGCGCAGCCGGCCGAGAACGGCATCCACGCCGTCCGGCTGCGACTGAGCAACGGTTCGGAGATCGCCATCGAACGCGACGGCGGCTGGGCCACGCTGCGCCACGCCGGCCTGCCTGACCGACCCGTGCCGCTGGTCCAGCGCGAACTCGGCGACCAGCTCGCCGAGGAGCTGCGCCGCCTCGGCGCCGACCGGTCGTACGGCAGCGCCCTGGAGGCCTGCACCGGCAGCACGGGCCTCAACCTCAGGCCAAGCTCGAGGGTGCACATCTGGTACGACCCGGCCCCCACCCCCACGCCGTCATGAGCGAGCCGACAGCGAGTGAGCATCGCAGGACCGCTAGGCCCGAGGAGCGGAGCGAGCGCGAAGGCGAGCCGACATGAGCGAGCCGACAGCGAGTGAGCATCGCAGGGCCGCTTGGCTCGAGGAGCGGAGCGAGCGCGGAGGCGAGCCGACATGAGCGAGCCGACAGCGAGTGAGCATCGCAGGACCGCCAGGCCCGAGGAGCGGAGCGAGCGCGAAGGCGAGCCGACATGAGCGAGCCGACAGCGAGTGAGCATCGCAGGACCGCCAGGCCCGAGGAGCGGAGCGAGCGCGGAGGCGAGCCGACATGACAGAGACGTCGATCATCGTCCACGCCGACCCGGACCTGCTGGCGCAGGCGGCGGCGGCGAGGCTCATCGTCCGTATGATCGACGCTCAGGCGGCGCGGGGTAACGCGTCGATCGTCCTCACCGGGGGTGGGATCGCCGGTCGGATGTACCGAGCCATCGGCTCCAGCCCGGCCCGTGACGCGGTGGACTGGTCACACGTCGACATCTGGTGGGGTGATGAGCGTTTCCTACCGGCTGGGCACCCGGACCGTAACGAGACCCAGGCGCGGGCCGATCTGCTCGACTCGCTACCCCTGGACCCGGCCCGGGTGCACCCGATGTACCCGTGCGACGGGCCGGATGGTGACGACCCGGAGGCGGCCGCGGCCCGGTATGCGGAGGATCTCGCTATGGCAGCCCGGCCGGGTACCGCAGCATTGCCGCATTTCGACGTTCTTCTGCTCGGCGTCGGCCCGGAAGGTCACGTCGCGTCGATCTTCCCGGAGCAGCCAGCGGTATACGAGACGCGGACCGTCACAGCCGTCCGTGGCTGCCCAAAGCCGCCGCCGATCCGACTCAGCTTGACCCTGCCGGCCATCAACACGGCCGAGGAGGTCTGGCTGATCACCGCCGGAGTCGAGAAGGCGAGCGCGGTCGCCATGGCGCTGGCTGGTCCCGGCAGCGTGCAGGTACCGGCGGCCGGAGTGCACGGCGTCGACCGCACTCTGTGGATGCTCGACCGCGCCGCGGCGGCAGAGGTGCGCCCGAACATGCGCGCGCTGCGCTGACCGTCAGCGAGTTACCGGACAGTAGGAGCACCCTCATTGCCTGTACGCGGCCCCTGGGTACACACCAGCAGCCGGTCTACTCGCCGCGGCGGGCGCGCAGGCGCTGCATCGCCTCGGCGAGGATGGCGACTGCGTCCTCGTCGGTGCGGCGCTCCTTCACGTACGCGAGGTGCGTCTTGTACGGCTCGATTATCGGCGGCGTGGGCGGGTTGGCTTGGTCCTGGCCGGCCGGGAGGCCACAGCGAGGGCAGTCCCACAACGCCGGCACGGCCACGTCGGCGGCGAAGTGGTGCTCGGTGTGGTGGCCATTGGCGCACCAGAAGCCGACCACTCGGCGGGGAATCGCCTCGGTGCGTTCGGCGGTTGGGTCGACCCAACGCACCGGGCTGGATCCGACACGGGTACCACGGATGGCGTTTCCACTTGCCACGGCTCATCGCTCCTGGAATCCGGGGTTGAGACTCAGGCGAGGCTCGGCGGGACGGTGGTGGTCGTGAGAGAGGGGTTACGAGGACCCAGAGAGTCTAGGCCCGGCAAGGCGTTGGCGGAAGCTATTGCCCGGCGGGGGCGCCGGCCTGGAACTTGATCCACAGCCCGAAGCCCACGATGCACGCGAACCAGAGGATTCCGACCACGAGCGTGTACCGGTCAAGGTTCTTCTCGGCCACCGAGGAGCCGGTCAGGTTGCTCGAGACGCCGCCGCCGAACATGCTCGACAACCCGCCGCCCTTGCCACGGTGCAGGAGGATCAGCAACGTGAGCAACACACTCGTGATGATGAGCAGCACGACCAGGAGGTAGGCGAAACCGATCATGACGGTGGTGGTTCCTCTCGACACAAGTGGGGCGATCGCCGGCACGCCGGTCGGCAACCTGTCAAGGATAGCGACCGGCCGGCCGGGACCACCGGTCAGCTACGGGTGGGCCAACCCGATGGAGGCCAGGTCAGGTGATCCGAACGCCGGCGACATGTAGCCGCCCACCACGTTGGAACCGGTGATCCGGATCCCCCGCTCGTCCAGGATCGGAATGGTGACCGCGAGCGCCTGGATCTGCTGGTCGAGATCCCCCCACAGCGCCTGCTGGCGGGTCCGGTCGGACTCGGCCAGCGCCGCGTCGATCTGCTGGTTGATCTTAGGGTCGTTCAGCAGCGCATAGTCATTGTTGTTGTGTCCGTGCCCCGTGGGGTCGAGCGGAGCTATCTGGCGGCCGTCGAAGAGCGCCGGCAGGACGGCCGATCCACTGGCCCAGTCGGGGATCCAGCCGGCGAGCATCATGTCATAATCGTTGGCCGGGTCGCCAATGCCGGTCGAATAGTAGGTGGCCGGGTCGAGCGGTTCCGGGATGACCTGGATCCCGGCCTGCTGGTAGGCCTCGACCACGGTCGCGACCAGTCGGCGGCGGAGACTGGAGTTCCTGAAGGCGAGCTTGACCGTGGCATTGCACGCGCGGCCCTGCTCCCCCATGATGGTGCTCGCCTTTTCCGGACTGCCCTCGGGATTGTTGACGCTGTCGTAAAGGTCGAACTGTTTGTGGCCGGAGACGCCTGGCGGGATCATCGCGGTCGCGTAGTCGCCGGTGACGGCTCCACCGTTGACCGCCCGCCATTTGCGCTTGTTGAACGCGTAGATCAGAGCCTTCCGGCATTCGATATTCGGTTGCAGCCTCGTGTTGATGGCGATGTACCGAACCCCGCCGGTCGGGCCCGAGATTGTGCGCGCGCTCAGGTCCGGATCGTTGATCACCTGCTGCAGGAAATTCGGCGCGACGTCGACGTCGAGCAGAACCTCGTTGCGGGCGGTGCCCTGGTTCTCAACCAGCCGGTTGGTGATTATGCCGTCATCGTCAGGTTGGAAGGTCAAGACGATCCGGTCCGGATACGCCTTGCGGACCTGGTCGTTGGTCTCGGTCCAGAAGTTGTTCCGCTCCATGACCATGACCTGCTTCTTCTCGTCCCACGAGGCGATCTTGTACGGTCCGTTGGAGTAGGGCGTCTGCGCGAGCTTCTTATGATCGTCGTGGCCCTTTTTGACAGGGGCGAATGCGGTCAGCGCGAGCGTGTAGGAGAAGTCGCTCACCGGCTGGGTCAGGTGGAAGACGATGTTGAGATCGTCCACGCACTCGATCGACTCGAGTCCCTTGCCGTTGTTGTCGTTGTCGTTGTCGACGTATGGACCCTTGTACGGCTGTGGATTGGGCTTCAGGTACGTCTGTGGGTAGGGCACCCCACCACTGATGGTCGTATCGAAGTTCCGCTCGATCCCGAGCTTTACGTCCGAACATTTCACTGCCTCGCCGTCCTGCCACTTCACGTTCGGCTTGAGGGTGAACTTCCAGACTGTGTTGTTCTCGCTGGCGCGACCCGTGTCGGTGGCGAGGTCGGGCACGATCTCGTCCGAGTTCGTCGCCGACGCTCGGTACGTCGTCAGTGTCCGGGTGGTCAGCCGCAGGACGTTCATGGCAACGGCAAGGTACGTCCCCTGCGGGTCGAGCGAGTCGACACCTTGGGCGATGTTGACGTACAGCGTCCCGCCCTTCTGCGGCTGCGGTGCGGTGTCGGAAGCGCCGGCGAGGTCGCACGCTCCGCTGGCGAGCAGGCTGACCAGGGCGACCACGGCGGCGACGATCGGGCGGAGCCGAGTCCGACCGACGAAGCGCCGCGGGAGATCGGCAGGGGGCACAACTCCGGATGTGATGCTCTCGGGCATGCTCGTCCTCGCGGGGCCGGACCACGACGGAACGCATCGTGTGCGAGCGTCACTCACGGTTCGGCACCAGGTCTCGGGGTGGCCGTCGGGGGGTCGACACCACACTCTAGGACCCGGACCCGGCCCGCGCTAACCGGGGCTGAGCAGCGTTCAGACGGAAGACTCGCCCAGACGGCAGATCTTGACGAATTCGTCGGCGTCGAGGCTGGCCCCGCCGACGAGGGCGCCGTCGATGTCAGGCTCCGACATGATCGCCGCGATATTGTCCGCTTTAACCGACCCGCCGTAGATAATGCGGATCTCGGCGGCCACGCGCGTTCCAAAAGCCTCGGCGATCCGGCTCCGGATCGCGCCGATGACCTCCTGCGCGTCCTCGGGAGTCGCGGTCTTGCCCGTCCCGATCGCCCACACCGGTTCGTACGCGACGACGACCCGCTCCACCTGGGTACCGGTGAGGCCGGCGAGTGCGGCGTCCAGTTGGGCCAGGGTGAACTCCACGTGCGTGCCCGCTTCGCGGATGTCGAGCCCTTCGCCGATGCAGAGGATCGGCGTGATCTCGTTCGCCAGTGCGGCCTTCACCTTCGCGTTGACCTGGGCGTCGTCTTCGTGCTGGTAGGTCCGCCGCTCGGAGTGGCCGACCACGACGTACGAGCAGCCGAGCTTGGCCAGCATCGACCCGGAAATCTCGCCGGTGTACGCGCCCGAGGCGTGCTCGGACAAGTTTTGCGCACCGTAACGCAGCAGCCACTTGTCCCCGTCGACCGCCGTCTGCACGCTGCGGATGGCGGTGAACGGCGGCAGCACGGCCACCTCGACCTCGGTCAGCTCCTTCTCGGTGAGGCTGTGCGCCAGCTGCTGGACCAGCTTGTTCGCCTCGTAGTGGTTGAGGTTCATCTTCCAGTTGCCGGCCATCAGCGGCCGCCTGGGCTCCGCCTCAATCAAGACCGCTCGCCTCCGCGCTCGCTCCGCTCCTTGGGCCCGGCGGCCTTACGATGCTCACTCGCTGTCGGCTCGCCATGCTCACCTCTCCAGTGCTTCGAGGCCGGGGAGCTTCTTGCCTTCCACGTACTCCAGCGACGCGCCGCCGCCGGTTGAGATGTGCCCGAAGCCGTCCTCGGGGATCTGCAGGGCTCGGACGGCCGCCGCGGAGTCCCCGCCGCCGACGACCGTGAAACCGTCCACTTTGGTGATTGCCTCGGCCACGCCACGGGTTCCGGCGGCGAACGGAGCCACCTCGAACACCCCCATCGGTCCGTTCCAGAAGACGGTCCGGGCTCCGGTGAGCGCCTCGGCGAAGGCCTGTGTGGTCGCCGGACCTATGTCAAGACCCTTCTGGCCGGCCGGGATGTCATCGAGGAGGACCACGCTGATCGGCGCCTCGGTCGAGAGTTCGGGCGCGACGACGATGTCGATCGGGAGCAGGATCCGGCCCTCCCACCGACCGAGGAGGTCCCGGCAGGTATCGACCATCTCGGCCTCGAGCAACGATCCGCCGACCTCGTACCCGAGTGCCCGCAGGAACGTGAAGCACATGCCGCCGCCGATGAGCAGACGATCCACCGTGGGCAGCAGGGCCTCGATCACGGCCAGCTTGTCCGAGACCTTGGCGCCGCCAAGTACCACCACATATGGCCTGGCGGGGTCGTCGGTCAGTCGACGCAGCGCCTCGATCTCGCGCAGCACCAGTCGACCGGCGACGTGCGGCAGCAATGCCGGCAGATCGTAGACGCTGGCGTGCCTGCGGTGCACCGCCCCGAAGGCGTCGTCAACGTACGCCTCCCCGAAGGCGGCCAGCCTGCTCGCGAACTCCTTCCGCTCGGCCTCGTCCTTGCTGGTCTCCCCGGGGTTGAACCGGAGGTTCTCGAGCAGGACGGCACCGCCGTCGCTGAGACTCGCGACCGCCTCCCGGGCCCGTTCGCCGACGGTATCGGTGGCGAACGTCACCGGCTGGCCCAGCAACTCGGTCATCCGCGCCGCTACCGGCGCCAGGGTGTACCGCGGGTCGGGTTCGCCCTTGGGTCGGCCGAGGTGTGACATGACGATCACCCTGGCTCCGGCGTCGCGCAGCGTGGTCAGCGTCGGTAGGACCGCACGGATCCGGCCGTCATCGGTGATCACCTCATTGTCGTTCTTGTCCAACGGCACGTTGAGGTCGGCCCGGACCAGAACCCGCCGGCCCCGTACATCCTCGGCGAGCAGGTCGTCGAGAGTCTTGATCACAGTTGTCCGCCGACGAAGGCCACGAGGTCAACGAGTCGGTTCGAGTAGCCCCATTCGTTGTCGTACCAGCCGACGGCCTTGACCTGGTTCCCGATCACCTTGGTCAGCCCTGAGTCGAAGATGCACGACGCCGGATCTGTGACGATGTCCGTGGAGACGATCTCGTCCGACGTGTAGGTCAGGATGCCCTTGAGCGCCCCCTCGGACGCTGCCTTGAACGCCGCGTTCACCTCGTCGACGCTGGTGTCCCGGCCAACCGTGACGGTCAGGTCGGTGGCCGAGCCGGTCGGGATCGGCACTCGCAACGCGTACCCGTCCAGCTTGCCCTTGAGCTGAGGCAGTACCAGGCCGATCGCCTTCGCGGCGCCGGTCGAGGTCGGCACGATGTTGAGCGCCGCGGCCCGGGCCCGGCGAAGGTCCCGGTGTGGCCCGTCCTGCAGGTTCTGGTCCTGCGTGTACGCGTGGATCGTGGTCATGAGGCCGCGCTCGATCCCGAACACGTCGTCGATCACTTTCGCCATCGGGGCGAGGCAGTTCGTGGTGCAGGAGGCGTTCGAAATGATCGTGTGGTTGGCCGGGTCATACATCTCGTGGTTGACGCCCATCACGAGCGTGATGTCCTCGCCCTTGGCCGGCGCGGAGATGATGACCTTCTTGGCGCCGTTGTCGGCGTGTACCCGGGCCTTACCGGCATCGGTGAAGAGGCCGGTCGATTCGAGCACCACATCGGCGCCCAGATCGCCCCACGGAAGCTTCGCCGGGTCCCGCTCGGCGAAGGCCTTGAAGCTCTTCCCGGCGACGGTGATCTCATCGGCCGTCGCCTTCACCTCGTACGGCAGGCGGCCGAGAATCGAGTCGTACTTGAGCAGATGCGCCAGTGTCGCGTTGTCGGTGAGGTCGTTCACGCCGACCAGCTCGATGTCCGCACCGGAGGCGAGCGCCGCCCGGAAGAAGTTACGGCCGATCCGGCCGAATCCGTTGATACCAATCCGGACAGTCACGGGAGACAGCTCCTTGGTCTGTGCGCCGGCTCTCGCGGCCGGCGGCCGTTAGGTCCCTGGCCCGCTCCGCGCGCTAGACGCCCCCACTACGTGTACCGAGCAGCGCGCGGCAGCGAACGGTCGTCGGCCTCATCGCCGCACAAGTCGCAACCCTATCGAAACCCGCGGTGTGCGGGGGTGGCGGGGCGGCCAGCGCGCGTGTGCGGTCAGCCGGCCAGCATCTCGGCGGTGACGACCGACTCGGTGTCCGGGATGCCGAGATCCCGGGCACGCTTGTCGGCGAGGGCGAGCAACCGTCGGATCCGCCCGGCGATCGCGTCCTTGGTCAGCGGCGGGTCGGCAAGCGCGCCGAGCTCCTCCAGCGAGGCCTGCTTGTGCTCCAGGCGAAGATGCCCGGCGCTCGTCAGGTGCACCGGCGCCGCATCACCGAGGATCTCCAGAGCACGGGTCACGCGGGCGGCTGCGGCCACCGCGGCCCGCGCCGAGCGGCGCAGGTTCGCGTCGTCGAAGTTGGCGAGGCGGTTCGCCGTCGCCCGCACCTCCCGACGGACCCTGCGCTCCTCCCACGACAGCACGCTGGCGTGCGCCCCGATCCGGGTCAGCATTGCGGCGATCGCGTCGCCGTCCTTGACCACGACGCGGTCGACCCCGCGGACCTCGCGCTGTTTGGCCGAGACTCCGATCCGCCGGGCCGCCCCGACCAGTGCGAGTGCCGACTCCGGACCGGGGCAGGTGATCTCCAGCGCGCAGGAGCGACCAGGTTCGGTCAGCGATCCGTGGGCCAGGAACGCGCCCCGCCACGCGGCGACAGCACAGCATGCGTTCGCGGCCACCACATACTGCGGTAGACCGCGTACGGGACGCCCCCGTACGTCGAGCAGGCCGGTCTGTCGGGCCAGCGCCTCGCCGTCCTTGACCACCCGGACGATGTAGTGGCTGCCCCTGCGGAGCCCGCCCGAGGCGAGGACGTGGAACTCGCTCGGATAGCCGTACACTTCGGCGATCTCGCGGCGGAGCCGGCGGGCCGTAGCGCCGGTGTCCAGCTCGGCCTCGACCACGACCCGTCCCGACACGATGTGCAGGCCGCCCGCGAAGCGCAGCAGGGCCGCCATCTCGGCGCGCCGGCAGCAGGGCTTCGAGACATCGACGCGACTGAGCTCGTCCTTGACCGACCCGGTCATCGCCATGTGCCGTCACCTCATGTCGCTGTCGGGACCTCGCGGTCCGCCCCCGGCGCTTCTGCCCCCCGGCACCAGCACCCGGCCCTACCGCGTCAGGACGGACCTGACGCAAGCACCTCCTGCAGCGCCTTGGCAAGCGCCACCGGGTCATGCTGCGGCCGTCCGTCCGAAACGGCTACCGGCGCGAACACGACCTTCGCACGCAGTGATTCTGCCGCGGAACTCAGTCCCGTGGGATCGCCCACCACCGCCCCATCAGCTAGAACTACATCGACTCGCGGCCCGGGCAGGTAACGGGCGAGGGCCCGGAGATGGTCGCCTGGGGAGAGGTCCGCCGTCTCCTGCTCGGTCGCGAGATTCAGGGTAACCAGTCGACGCGCCCGGGTGCGCATCATGGCGGCGGCGAGATCGGGGACCAGCAGATGCGGGATCACGCTCGTGAACCAGGATCCCGGCCCGAACAGCAGCCAGTCAGCGCACTCGATGGCCGCCACCGCCTCAGGGCAGGCTTCCGGTTCGCCCGGGATGAGCCGAACCTCTTCCACGAGTCCGCGGCTCACCGCGACGTTGTGTTGACCACGCACGGTGGTCACGTCGTCCGGGCGCCGGGGGTCCGCGCCGCGCACGGTGGCCTCCAGGCGTAGCGGCGCGGTCGACATCGGCAGGACCCGGCCGACGGCACGGACGAGTTCGGCCGCCCGGTCGAGCGCCGCCACTGGATCTCCGGTCAGCTCCATCAAGCCCGCGAGCAGCAGATTCCCCACCGGGTGGCCGGCCAGCGCGTCGGTACCGGGGAACCGGAACTGGAGCAGCTCGGCGGCGCGTTCTGCGGCGGGATCGGCAGGATCGGCCAGAGCAGCGAGCGCTTGCCGGAGGTCACCCGGAGGCAGCCCGCCACGGGCTGCCCGCAGCCGCCCACTCGACCCACCGTCATCACCGACGGTAACGACGGCGGTGATCTCTACGCCGTGTCCGGTGTCTGCCATGAACCGCAGCAGCCGAAGCGCACGCAACGATGCGGCCAGCCCGTGCCCGCCCCCGAAGGCGACGACCCTCATTCGAGCCCCAGGTCGCGGTGCTGCGCGTGGGCCGCCAACCGGACATCGTGCAGCCGGCGGGCGAGCTCTTCGGCCAGGGCGACGCTACGGTGCTTGCCCCCCGTGCAGCCGATCGCGACGGTCAGGTACCGCTTGCCCTCCCGCTCGAATCCCGGTGCGGTCGCGTTGACCAGTCGGACAAACGTCTCCACCAGCGTGGTCGCACCTCGCTGGCCGAGTACGTACCGGCTCACCGGCTCGTCCCGCCCGCTCAGGTCGCGCAGCTCGGGCAGCCAGTACGGATTGGGCAGGAACCGCGCGTCGATCACGAAGTCCGCGTCCGGCGGCAATCCGTACTTGAAACCGAAGGAGAGCACGGTGACCCGCAGCCGGCGGCTGTCCTCGCCACCGAAAAGCTCCTCGACGCGTGCCCGCAACTGGTTGACGTTGAGGTGGCTGGTGTCGATGACGATGTCTGCCGAAGCGCGGGCCTCGGCCAGCAGTTCACGCTCGGCCGCTATGCCGTCGGAGAGCCGGCCGTCGCCCTGTAGCGGGTGGGTTCTCCGAACGTTCTCGAACCGACGGATCAGTACGTCGTCGTCCGCGTCGACGAAGAGCACACGGGGCAAGAACCCCTTCGCCTTGAGCTCCCGTACGGCACCGGCCAGGTCGGTCGAGAAGGCTCGGCTGCGGACATCGAGCACCATCGCGGTACGTCGCGCGGTCCCCCCGGCCTGGAACGCGAGCTCCGCCATCTGCAGCATCAGGGCCTGGGGCAGGTTGTCGACGACGTAGTAGCCCACGTTCTCCAGCGCCCGCGCGACCGTGCTGCGACCCCCGCCGGAGACACCGGTCACTACGACGATCTCGGTCTCGGACCGTGCCGCCGCATCAGCGTCGCTCTCGTCCCCTTCGTTCTCGACGCCGTCAGCGGAGCTGGTCGCTCGAGCTGACTCCCCGGTCCCGGCGACCACCCCGGCAAGTGGCTTCGCGCGAGCCCGGGCAGTCGCCCGCGCCACGGTCGTCACCGTCACATCGGAACCGGCCGGCGCCGATGGGCCGGCTTCTGCGTCCGTGTCGCTGTCGCGCACCGACCCCCCTCGACCTGATCACGACGCTCAAACCCTACGTCGGCGCGGACTGGACCCCCCCGGCGGTCTCGGCCTGCGGCGGCGCCTCCGCCGGGGACGTGGCGTCCGCCGGGGATTCCTTTTTCGGTGAGTCCGGGCCGAGTGCCGCCACGATCGCCTCGGCGGTGCGAGGCCCGATCCCGGGCACCTCGGCGATCTCGTCGATGCTGGCCTGACCGAGGCGGCGCAACGATCCGAACTGGCGCAGAAGCGCCTTTCGCCGTACCTCGCCGAGACCCGGCACCGAGTCCAGCGCCGACGCCGTCATCCGCTTCGACCGGCGCTGCCGGTGGAACGTGATCGCGAACCGGTGCGCCTCATCCCGTACCCGCTGCAGCAGGTACAAACCTTCCGACGTACGGGGAAGGATGACGGGAAACGCCTCGTCGGGCTGCCACACCTCCTCGAGCCGCTTGGCCAACCCGCACACGGAGATATCGGCGATACCTATCTCGCGGAGAACGGCGGCGGCCGCGTTGACCTGAGGCGCGCCTCCGTCGACGACCACCAGATTCGGCGCGTACGCGAACTTGCGGGCCCGAGCGCCGGACGCGACCTCGGGAGCGTCCCAACGCGACTCTGCAGGGTCGATCGCCGGCTTGTCGGTGTCGGTCGGCTCGCCGGAGTCGCGCGCGGCCAGGTAGCGCACGAACCGGCGGTGGAGCACCTCGGAGATGGCTGACACGTCGTCGGTCGCCCCGGTCACGATGAACCGCCGGTACTCACTCTTGCGGGCCACCCCGTCCTCGAAGACGACCATGCTCGCCACGACATCGGTGCCCTGAATCTGGGACACGTCGTAGCACTCGATCCGTAGCGGTGCGACCGGCAAGCCCAGTGACTCGGCGATCTCCTCGAGGGCCTGGCTGCGCGCGGTGAGGTCACCGGCGCGCTTGAGCTTGTGCTGGGTCAGGGCCTCGCCGGCGTTTCGGGCGACGGTCTCCAGCAGCGCTCGCTTGTCCCCGCGCTGCGGCACCCGCAGGCTCACCCGCGCCCCACGCAACTGGCTCAGCCAGTCGGCGAGAGGCTCGACGTCGGACGGCAGCTCGGGCACGAGCACCTCTCTGGGCAGGTCGGCCGCGCCGTGCTCGGCCTCTACCTCGCCGCCGTACACCTGCGTGCAGAAGTGATGCACGAGGTCGCCGGTCGTCAGGTCCTCGGTCTTCTCGACCACCCAGCCACGCTGTCCGCGGACCCGACCGCCGCGGACGTGGAAGACCTGGACCGCCGCCTCGAGTTGGTCCTCGGCGAAGGCCACCACATCGGCGTCGGTGCCATCGGAGAAGACGACCGTCTGCCTCTCCATCGCCCGCCGCAACGCGGCCAGATCGTCGCGCAGGCGGGCCGCGCGCTCGTACTCCATTGCGGTGGCCGCGGCCTTCATCTCGCGCTCCAGATGGCGCTCCATCCGATCCGTCCGGCCGGCCATGAAGTCGCAGAACTCGTCGACGATCTGACGGTGTTCGGCCGCGTCGACCCGGCCCACACACGGTGCCGAGCACTTGTCGATGTCGCCGAGCAGGCACGGCCGGCCGATCTGGCCATGCCGTTTGAAAACACCCGGACTGCACGTGCGGGCGGGGAAGACACGCAGCAGCAGGTCGAGCGTCTCCCGGATGGCCCACGCGTGCGAGTAGGGACCGAAGTAGCGCACGCCCTTGCGCTTGGCCCCGCGCATCACCATCAATCGGGGAAACTCCTCGTCGAGGGTGACGGCGAGAAACGGGTACGACTTGTCGTCGCGGTACCGAACATTGAACCGCGGGTCATACTCCTTGATCCAGGCGTACTCGAGCTGGAGCGCCTCGACCTCGGTGGTGACGGTCACCCAGTCGACCGCGGCCGCGGCGGCGACCATCTGCGCCGTACGAGCGTGCAGGGTCCACGGGTCGGCGAAGTACGAGTTGAGCCGGCTGCGCAGGCTCTTGGCCTTGCCAACGTAGATCACCCGCCCGTTGGCGTCGCGGAAGCGGTACACGCCAGGCTGGTCAGGGATCGTGCCCGGCGCGGGCCGGAAACTCGTCGGCGGCCGTACCACGGTTGCGAGCCTATCCCGGACCCGCGATGCTTTCGGCCACCTCGGGGTCGCCTCAGGAGACCGTTATGACGCCGTCGTTGATGGTCAGCTTCTTCGGGTCGAGTGGTCCGCTGGTGGGCCCGTTCGCGACGGAACCGTCAGTGATGTGGTACCTGCTGCCGTGACACGGGCAGACGATCAGCCCGTTCGACACCGAACCGACGGTGCAGCCCATGTGTTTGCAGGTTGAGTCGAAGGCCTTGAAGTTCCCTGCGGTCGGCTGGGTGATCACCGTGGAGATCAACGGATAGATGGTGCCGCCGCCGACCGGAATGTCGGAGGTATGGATCGGGCCCTGGGTGGCCGGCTCCGTCGTCGCAGGCCCCGCTGGCCGGGTTGGGTGTTACCCGGGGGCGTCTGGGGATTCGAGCCGCATGCCGCCATCAACCCGGCTGCGCCCACAGTACCCGCGCCGAGCAGAACGGCGCGCCGGGTCGGGCCTTCCGTCGGCTCGCCGTCGCGTTCTGTCATCTCAACGTCCCCTCCGTGGAGCCGGTCCGAAGACGCATCCTCCCCGGAGCCGGTCCGGCGACCTGAAACTGGGCACGCCGCCGGTCCAGATTCGGTTCAGCGTGGCGACCGGAGCGCTGCTGCCATCCTCGCAAGAGCTGTTTCTTCCGTGAGAACGTGCAGAAAACTGCGCGAATTCGCGGAGGAAACGGATCTTCAGGCCGCTCGGTGAGGTCCCGCGGGTCGCCCGTCTCCGCTGTGGTGAGCGGATCCCTCCCGCCCGCGAGATGCCGGCCGGTTCCTGTCCCAACCGGACCCGAATCGTCAGGTGGCGCGGCGTGAGCCTGCGCCGCGCGTTGCCGCCCGGCTGCGGGTCGTCCGCGGCGCGGCCACCGGTTCGGCGCCGGTGTTGGTCTTCGCTGCTGCCCGCGCACCGTTGGCTCTGCCGGTCGTCGCCTTTCCACCGTTGGCCTTGGTGCCGTTGGCCTTGGTGCCGTTGGCCTTGGTGCCGTTCGCCTTGATGTCGTTCGCTCTGGTTCCGTTGGACCCGCTTCCGTCGGGCTTGGTGGCGCCGGCATTGGCCTTGGCCGCTCGGGCGAGGGTGGCGGCCGCGGCCGCGGAACCGCCGGCAGCCATCCCCTTGAGACCGAGCACGTGGCGAAGCCATTCGCCGGTGTAGCTCTCGGGAGTCTCGGCCAACTCCTCGGGGGTGCCGACCGCCACGACCATTCCGCCCTTGTGACCGCCGCCGGGGCCCATGTCGATGACCCAGTCGGCCGTCTTGATCACATCGAGGTTGTGCTCGATGACGATGACCGTGTTCCCCTTGTCGACCAATCCTTCGAGGACACCGAGGAGCTTGCGGATGTCTTCGAAATGCAGTCCCGTGGTCGGTTCGTCGAGCACGTACACCGTCCGGCCGGTCGAGCGCTTCTGCAGTTCACTGGCCAGCTTGACCCGCTGTGCCTCGCCGCCGGAGAGGGTCGGCGCCGGCTGGCCCAGCCGCACGTAGCCCAGCCCCACGTCGACCAGGGTCTTGAGGTGCCTGTGGATCCCCGGGATCGCCTCGAAGAACTCCGCTGCCTCTTCGATCGGCATGTCGAGCACCTCGGAAATGGTCCGGGCCTTGTAGTGGACCTCCAGCGTGTCGCGGTTGTAGCGGGCCCCCTTGCAGACCTCACACGGCACGTAGACGTCGGGCAGGAAGTTCATCTCAATCTTGATCGTGCCGTCGCCGGCGCAGTTCTCGCACCGACCGCCCTTGACGTTGAACGAGAACCTACCCGGCCCGTACCCGCGGACCTTCGCCTCGGTCGTCTCCGCGAACAAGCGCCGGATGTGGTCGAACACCCCGGTGTACGTGGCGGGGTTGGACCGCGGCGTCCGGCCGATCGGAGACTGGTCAACCCCGACGACTTTGTCCACATGGGAGAGTCCGGCGACCCGGGTGTGCCGCCCGGGGACGAGTCGGGCACCGTTGACCTGGTTCGCCAGCACCATGTAGAGGATGTCGTTGACAAGGGTCGACTTGCCCGAGCCGGAGACGCCGGTGATGGCGATGAACTGCCCGAGCGGGAAGCCCACCGTCAGGTTCCGCAGATTGTGCTCCCGGGCCCCGTGGACCACGAGCTCCCGGGCCGGGGTCTGCGGTCTACGCTCTGCCGGAAGCGGGATCATCTTCCGCCCGGATAGGTACGCGCCCGTCACCGACTCGGGGTTCTTCAGCAGGTCCTTCAAGAGTCCACTGTGGACGATTTGGCCACCGTGCTCCCCCGCGCCCGGACCGATGTCGACCACCCAATCGGCCGTCCGGATGGTCTCCTCGTCGTGCTCGACGACGATCAGCGTGTTTCCGAGGCCCTTGAGCCTGACCAGCGTCTCGATGAGGCGGTGGTTATCCCGCTGGTGCAGCCCGATGCTCGGCTCGTCCAGTACATAGAGCACGCCGACGAGTCCGGAACCTATCTGTGTGGCCAACCGGATACGTTGCGCCTCTCCACCCGAGAGGGTTCCCGCGGCGCGGTCGAGCGAGAGGTAGTCGAGACCGACATCGACGAGGAACCGCAGCCTGGCGTTGATCTCCTTGAGGACCCTTTCGGCGATCATCCGCTGGCGGTCGTTGAGGACGAGCGCGTCGATGAAGTCGTGGCACTCCCCGACCGACATCGCACAGACCTCGGCGATGTTATGTCCACCGATCGTGACGGCGAGGATCTCCGGCTTGAGCCGCGCGCCGCCACACGCCGGACACGGCACGTCGCGCATGTACCCCTCGTACTTCTCCCGGGACCAGTCCGAGTCGGTGTCGGAGTGCCTCCGCTCGATCCACTGGACGACGCCCTCGAACCCCGTGTAGTAGGACCGCTCCCGCCCGTACTTGTTCCGGTACCGCACATGTACCTGGTCCTGGGCACCGTGCAGGATCTCCTTCTGTGCCCGTTGGGGGAGTTGTCGCCACTCGGTGTCGAGGTCGAAGCCCTCTTTCTGGCCGAGCGCCTCGAGCAGCCGGAGGAAGTACTCCAGCGTGGTCCCGCCGGACCAGGGCTGGATCGCACCCTCCCGCAGCGTCCGCTCCGGATCGGGGACGATGAGCTCCGGGTCGACCTCCTTCCTGGTACCGAGGCCGGTGCAGACGGGGCAGGCGCCGTACGGAGCGTTGAATGAGAACGACCTCGGCTCGAGATCCTCGATCGCGAGCGGGTGATCGTTCGGGCAGGCCAGGTGTTCGGAGAACTTGCGCTCCCGCTGGTCGTCGTCCTCGGGCAGGTCGATGAACTCCAGGATCACGATGCCGCCGGCCAGCTTGAGAGCGGTCTCCACCGAGTCGGTCATGCGCTGCTTGGCGGACCCCTTCACGGTGAGGCGGTCGACAACCACCTCGATCGTGTGCTTCTCCTGCTTCTTCAGCTTCGGTGCCTCGGTGAGGGGGTGCACGACGCCGTCGACGCGGGCCCGGGCGTAACCCTTGGACTGAAGTTCGGCAAAGAGATCGACGTACTCGCCCTTGCGTCCCCGGATCACCGGGGCGAGCACCTGGAACCGGGTTCCCTCGTCCATCGCGAGCACCCGGTCGACGATCTGCTGCGGCGTCTGCCGGGAGACGACCGACCCACAGATCGGACAGTGCGGCTCACCGGCCCGGGCGAAGAGGAGGCGGAGGTAGTCGTACACCTCGGTGATCGTGCCGACGGTCGACCGGGGGTTGCGGGACGTCGACTTCTGATCGATCGAGACCGCCGGAGAGAGACCCTCGATGAAGTCGACGTCCGGCTTGTCCATCTGACCGAGGAACTGCCTGGCGTAGGACGAGAGCGACTCGACGTACCGTCGCTGGCCCTCAGCAAAGATCGTGTCGAATGCGAGACTGGACTTGCCGGAGCCGGACAGCCCGGTGAAGACGATCAACGCGTCACGGGGGAGATCGAGGTTGACATCGCGCAGGTTGTGCTCCCGCGCCCCTCGGATGATCAACCGATCAGCCACTGGAATACCTCTCACCCCGGACAGACATCGGACCCCGGAACACCGTACGTGCCAAGCTGTGCCCGTCGCCCACCCGCTGGTGCCGTCACATCGGTCCCGTGTGCCCCCGTTGTCGACACGGGACCGGGTGTGGCGACAGCCGTCGAGCGCGCCGCGGCAACTGTAGCGGGACCCTCTGACAAAACCTCGTGGACGCTGGATTCGTTCCTGGTCAGGGCCGGCTCACGGCGATGTTGTCGATCGACGGAGCCCCTCCGTTCGGATTGGCGAAACGGATCGTGTTCGCCCCGGGCTTCAAGGTGACTGTGATCGGCGACCGGTCCTTGACGACGCAGCCGGTCTTCACCGTCCGGAAGAAGGAGACGGACCGCGCCGTGGCCGAGTTGACACTGATCTGCACTGAGCGCTTCGCGTCGCCGGTGACAGCGTACGCGACGATCATGCTGTAAGCGCCCGCGTTGGGCACGGTGACAGGGAGGGTCAGCGTCCCAGGTGAACCACCGCCGTCGTTGCCGATCCCGCTCACGACCGTTGCCTCGCCACATGCGAGCGGGACAGCACTGCCGCTCAGACTCCCATTCTCGGCCTGAATCGTCACGGGGCCGAACGGCGGGAGTGTCGTCGGCGGAGTCCGGGGGAGCGCAGGCTGGCTCGGCGCGCCGGTGGGCGGCGCGGTCGGGCTCCCTCCAGCCCCCGGTCCGGACGACGTGGGTGCGCCCAGCTCGCCGCCGGCGCCCGTTGTACCGCCTACGGCTCCTCCGCCGGTCGTAACCCCCGAGTTCGCTCCTGAAGCCTGCTCCCCCGGCGACGAGTGCAGGAGGAAGGGCACGCTCACCCCACCACCCAGAATGATCAGCCCGGCGCCTATGCCGAGCCAGGTCCGCGACCTCGACGGACTCCTACGCCGGCCCGCATATCCACCCGCCCGGGCGTGGCCCGGGGTCTCGCTGTCCCAGTCGTCCGACTCGAGCGCGACCGGGCCAGGTCGGACCGGGGCGATGTGTACCAGAGAGGGAGGACGCTCCGGACGGCGATCCGGCCAGGTCAGCTCGTGCCAGGGGCGGTCGGCCTCCTCCTGGTCGGTCGTGGTGATCCACTCGTCGGGCTGGGTGTCGGCGAAGAATGGCGAGCCCGGCGGGACCGGCCCGGTCATCGGGTCAAGCCCGCCACTCCGGTCGTCGGGTTCGGCCGCGCGCTGCGCCACGATCGCCTCCTCGAGCGGCACACCGGATTCGGGGGCCCGTGGCGACCCGTACAGGGTGCCCATCGCCCGACCACGTGGCGTCGCCGTGCTGTTCATCGATACTTGCAGATCGTGATGGCGCTGGGACGCCGGGGGGACGCTCTCGTCGGTCGGCACTTGTCCGCGGACGCTACCGAGGCGTCGTGCTTGCGCGCCGCCCAGCATCGGAAGGGCGGCGGCGGCCCGCCTGGCGACCGCTCGCACGACGCCGGGCGTCGCGGTCGACTCCGTCACCGTTCGGGTCGGCTCTGCCGCGGCGGTCGGGACCATCGGGGATTCAGGGGTCCCGCCCCCCCGGTCTCCACCCGCCATCGAACCCCTCTGCCGCGCCCGGGCTCGAAACGTAACCCCCGAACGGACACCCGCGCGACCGCCGTCCGGGTATCCCTCGGTCACCTATGGGTTGACGTCCACACCCGACACGTCGGACATGACCACGCTCATGCTCGGTGTGCCCGTCCGCGCACCCGCCGGTTGCGCAGCTTGCGTCGCTCGTCGCTCGACAGGCGTCCGTCATTTCGGCGCATCTCGTACGCGATCTCGCGCTGCAGCCGGCGCCAACTCTCCATCCGTCGCGGCATGAGCTCGCCCGTAGCGAGCGCCGCGACCACCGCGCAGCCCGGTGTCGCGATATGGGTACAGTCGGCGAACCGGCAGTCCCGGGCGAGGTCGTCGATGTCGGCGAACGCCCGCTCCAGCCCGACCACGCCGTCGAAGAGCCCGACCGCGCGTACGCCGGGCGTGTCCAGCACGCAGCCGCCCGCGGCCAGCGGCACCAACGCCCGGTACGTCGTGGTATGCCGCCCTCGCCCGTCGGCCCGGCGGATGCTCTGGGTGCCCATGACGGCGGCGCCGGCGAGTGCGTTGACCAGGGTCGATTTGCCGGACCCGGATGCGCCCAGCAGTCCCAACGTGCGGCCATGTCGAACGTACGGGCGGAGCAGTTCGACGCCGGCGCCGGTCTCCGCGCTGACTCCGTACACCTCGACGCCCGGAGCGACGGTGGCGACCTCCTCGGCGAGCGCCGCGGGGTCGGCGACAAGGTCCACTTTGGACAGAATGACCAGCGGGCGCGCTCCCGACTCCCACGCGATCGCCAACAGCCGTTCGATCCGGCCGAGGTCGGGCTCCGGATCGACGGCCGCAACGACCGCGGCGGTGTCGACGTTCGCCGCGAGTACCTGAGCGGTCGACGCCGCCCAAGCCCCGGCCCGCACGATGGCGGTCCGCCGCGGAAGGACGGCCTCGATCGTGGCGCGGTCGTCCGGCCAGGTCCGGATCACCACCCAGTCGCCGGCGCACGGCAGCCGGACCGGATTCCTGGCCGCCGCGCAGAGCAGGCCACCGCCGAGGCTTGCCCGATGTGTCCCATCGGCGTCGACCACGGTGCAGACTCCGCGGTCGACCCGGGTCACCCGGGCCGGTCTCTGATCGGGTCGGCGGAACCGTGCGTACGAAGACGCGAAGTCGCTGTCCCAACCGAGGGAGGACATGTCGAAGGTCATCCGGTTCCCGAAGTCCATTCTGCTCGCCTCCGCGCTCGCTCCGCTGCTGCCACCCCGCAAAAGACGCTCCGCTTTGCTCCACGTCTCCGCGGGTGCCCCCGGCGCGGGCCTAACGGCCCTGCGATGCTCACTCGCTGTCGGCTCGCTCATCTGCCGCCGACGGTAGGCGCCGTCACCCCGAGGGGAAAGCGAATATCGTTCCGGTCGGTCCGCGGACCGGATACGTTCTGCCGATGACCACTGATCCGCTCGAGCTGGTCGAGGACATCCGCACCGCCACCAATCGTCTGATCACGTCGGCATCGGCACTCGACGACCCGGGGGTCACGGGTGCCTCCGTCCTGCCCGGCTGGACCCGCGGCCACGTCCTCACCCACATCTCGCGCAATGCCGACGGCGCCACCAACCTGCTCACCTGGGCCCGGACCGGGGTACCGACGCCGCAGTACGCGAGCCTCGACCAGCGGGCGCGTGACATCGAGGCCGGCGCCGGCCGCCCGGCCGCAGAGCAGCTGGTCGACCTGCGTGAATCGGCTGGGCGGCTGGGCGAGGCTTTCGCCGTCATGCCGGCGCTGGCCTGGACGAAGGAGATCCAGTGGGCCGACGGTAGGGTCGGGCCGGCCGCGTTGGTGGCCTGGTTCCGCCTACGCGAGCTCGAGCTGCATCATGTGGACCTCGACGCCGGCTACACCGCCGAGGACTGGCCCGAAGCCTTCGCCGTACGAATGGTGACGGCTCTGGCGCGGGACATGGCCGGGCCTCGGTTTGTGCTCCGCTGCCCTGAGGTGGGCCACGACCTGACTTTCGGCGAACCGAACGGCCCGCTGATCTCCGGGCGTGTCCGTCCGGCATTGGCCTGGCTGACTGGCCGCGGCGACGGCGCCGGGCTCATCGGTGCACTGCCCGCGGTGCCGCCGTTCGGTTAGGGTCGACTGGTGACCTACACCGGAGATGTGTCGCCCGGCGGACCGGCCGACATCCGGGAGCTGCCCGACCTGACCATCACCAAAGTGTCGGTCGGCCCGATGGACAACAACGCGTATCTTCTGCGCTGTACCGTGACCGGCGATCAGCTCCTCATCGACGCCGCCAACGATGCCGATCGCCTGCTTGAAGTCATTGGCGACAGCGGACTCTCCACAGTGGTCACCACCCATCGGCATCAGGATCACTGGTTCGCCCTCGAGGACGTGGTCGAAGCCACCCACGCCAGGTCGGTCGCCCACCGCGCCGATGCGGTCGCATTGCCCATTGTGGACGTAACTGTCGAGGATGGAGGGACGGTTCAGGTCGGCGAGTCCACGCTTGACGTTATCCATCTCGTGGGCCATACGCCCGGGTCGATCGCTCTGCTGTACCGGGATCCGTCCGGCTTCCCGCATCTTTTCACCGGCGACTCCCTCTTCCCCGGCGGGGTGGGCAACACGCGCGGGAACACCAAGGATTTCGAGTCGCTGATCAACGACGTGGAACACAAGCTCTTCGACCGGCTACCCGATGAGACCTGGTTCTACCCTGGCCATGGCAAGGATTCCACCCTCGGCGCCGAGCGCCCGTCGATCCCGGAGTGGCGCGTCCGCGGCTGGTGACTATCTGACCATCGCCAGCGCTGGCTCACTTCGACAGCGCTTCACCACGATTTGGGGAACCTGACGGGTCGACCTGCGCCTGCAAGCCGCCTGCCCAACAGTGCAGCCGCTGATATACTGTCGAGACCGTTCGTATATACCGAGGAGGGCCAGTGACCAAGATGCTGATCGATATCGACGAAGGAGCGCTTGCGGACGCGGCTGACCTTCTCGGCACCAAGACCAAAAAGGACACGGTTAACACGTCGCTGCGAGAGACAGCGCGGCGGCTGCGGCGGGCCCGAGCGTTGGCGCAACTGGCCGAGCGCGCCGAGGCCGGCGACTTCGACGTCCTGCTCGACAAGTCGACGTACCGGCCGTGAGCATTGCCAACTATCTCGTCGATACCAGCGCACTCGTCCGGATCCTGCGCGACCGCGATGTCCGCGCACGGTGGGGACAACAGATCACAGCCGGACTGCTCGCCGTATGTCCGATCGTCGAGCTGGAGTTCCTCTACACCGCCCGGTCAAAGGCCGATCGCGAAGAGCTGACCGAACTCCTCGGCGCGACGTTTGTGTGGACAGCAATGCCCGATCGAGTATTCAGCCGGGCCCAAGAGGTACAGGCCCTCCTCACCGATCGGGGCACGCATCGCTCCGCATCCGCCGTCGACCTCGTGGTCGCCGCCACAGCCGAACTGAGCCGCCTGACGCTGCTCCACTACGACCGCGACTATGACCAGATCGCGATCGCCACGGGCCAACCATCCACCTGGGCGTCGGAGCCAGGATCGATCGACTGACGCTGACGCCGGTATGTCTGGGACACAAGCTCTTCGACCGGCTACCCGATGGGACCTGGTTCTACCCTGGCCATGGCAAGGATTCCACCTAGGCGCCGAGCGCCCATCGCCCCGAGTAGTGCGCCCGCGGCTGGTGACTTTGCTGCCTTGATATCCCCAACGTAACCTTGACAAATAGCACGGACGATCATCGACATCGATGAGGACAGATTGGCGCGGGCGCAGCGGGCGTTGCGCACCACCTCCACCACCACGCAGGAAACGGTCGGCGCCGCCCTGGAACTGGCTGCGGCCGTCGACGCAGACAAGCGAGACATCGTTCACCAGGCTCTGCGCCTGGCGGTCGAGCGTGGCGCGCCGCTCGATGCGATCCACGAACTGATGTCGATCGAACGCGACTGGAGCGGCATCGTCGACGACGACAAGATTCCGGCCTCAAATCGAACCGCCCCATGGGGGTGCCCGCCGAGCGCTACCGCATCGACATCTCCACGTGGTCACGCTTGACCGTGCCGGTGGTCAACGAGCGGACCCTGGGACGGTCGGGACCGGGCGTCGGGTCGTGGCCCCCAGGTGGGCTACAACGTGGAGTAGGTCCGATCAAGTCCACATGCGACTGTCGTGTGTGTGGTCGCGCGGCAGGATCGGATTGCGGCTGTCGTACTTTCATCACCTCGCACCGGCGAACCGGTGCGGATTTTCGTTCCTGACGCCGGGTGCCGGTGGGGGAGCCACGTCGCCGCTCCCCCAAATCCGCTGGTTGCTAGGAGGTGTACGCATCCTTTTGTGCGCTGTCCAGATCGGCGAGGACCTGGTCGACGGACTTGCCACCGCCGGTGAGCGCTACCATCGCCTTCCAGAACGCGTCATTCATCGCGGTTGGCATCTGGTCCGACGCGTCGAACACGAAGCTCTTCGCGTTGGCAAGAATCTCCGCGGACCGTTTGCTGATGTCGTCGGAGTAGTCAGTCGCCTTCTTGTTCGCGGAAAGCGCCCCACCGACCTTCACCCAGATGTCTTGCGCATCGGCTGTCACCAGGTACTTCATCAGGGATCTCGCCGCCGGGGTGTCGTGGAACATGCCCATCGGGTCCCCCGCACCCTCGATCGCGCCCGAATACTTCGGGTCGATGTCCGGGAACGGGAAGAAGTTGTAGTCCGTGCCCGCCTGGTGTGACTTGAACTGGCTGAATCCGGTGATGAAGCTTCCCTGATGCAGGAACTGGCAACCGGGTGGATTGGCGAAGATCGGGTCCCCGGCGTCGCCGAAGTTCGTGGCCACCGCCGTCTTCGCCCCGCCATAGGTCTTGCTGACCACGTCGTTGACGTACATCTCGAACGCCGTCTTGATAGCCGGATCGGACCACTTGACCTTGCCCTGGTACCACTGGGTGTAGACATCCGGGCCCGCCGTACGCAGAACGAAGTCCTCGATCCAGTCAGTGCCGGGCCAGCCGGACGCCGCCCCGGACTCTACGCCCAGGCACCACGTGGACCTGGCCGCGCCCTGGTTCGCCGCCGCCTGGCTCTTCAACTCGTCCCACGTCTTCGGCGGATTGGAGCTGTAGTCGTGCAGCTTTGGGCTGTACCAGATCAAACCCTTGATGGCGGCCTTGATGAAAACGCCGTAAACCTTGCCTTCGCTCTTACCCAGATCGACGAGCGCCTTCGCGGTGTCATTTTGGTAAGATTGGATGTCCAGTACATCATCCAGCGGTTTCAGCACGCCTGCCTTGGCGTATTCGGCGATCTGGCCCGGGTTGAGGCCGGCGACGTCCGGCAGGACGCCGGAGGCAACTCCGGTAGTTAAGACGGTGTTGATGTCGCGGGTGCCGGTGTACTTCACCTTTGCCCCCGTCTGCTGCTCCCACGGGGCGACCATTTTCAGGAACGCGGCCTGCTCGTCGCCACCCCAGGCCCCGATCACGGTGACGGCCTTTCCCCGGAGATCGTTGTCATTGCTTGACGATGCGTTGCTTGAACAAGCAGCCGCCGCTAGCGCGACGACGACCAACGGAACCAGCCTCCGCAGCCTCGAATTCATCGTTACTCCTTCTTGCTACGCGGCACGTTTGCATCACGCGGCGCACCTGTGCGCGGCGTGTTTGGTTCGGCGGACTCGAGTACGGTACGGATCGTCTCCACATCGACTTTCGGCGTACGGGCCGCGGTGAGCAGACCGTTTGTTTCATGTTCGACGTCGGTAAGTTGTGTGTAGCAGAATCCGGCTAGGATCGGGCTGGCCTGCGCGACAGCGAGCATCGACCGGACGGCATTGGTAAGGTCTTGCGAATCGACGACCCGAAGGTAGTCGAAGTCCGCGTCAGCCGGACCGGACAAGATTCCGCCGAACTCGGTGAGTAGCACGGGTTGCCCGTCATGCTGGTGAGGGGGCGCATAAACTGGCCGGCGCTCGGCAGCGTTCGACAGCGCCGCGTTGACATCCAGAAACCGATGTGCCAAGGCTTCGCGTGATCTGTAGTCGTGGATGGTGCAGAGGTCGGAGTACGTGTGCTCCCATCCGTCGTTCGAAAGTGCGAGGCGACTCGGGTCGAGGGCTTTCGTCAAGAAGTACAGGGCGCTCGCGTATGCCGCTTCGAACGGTCCGATTTGGTTTCGGCCGTCGCTTCCGATGCGTCGGCAGCCTACGCTCTCATTGATCGGCACCCAGCATATAATGCAGGGATGGTTGTGGTCCCGGGAAAGGACTGCCATCCATTCCCTGACCGTTCGCTCGACAGAGGTGCCGGAGAACTCGGGTGCGCCGGGCATCTCTTCCCAGACCAGGAACCCGAGCCGGTCGGCCCAGTAGAGCCAGCGGGGGTCTTCTATCTTCTGGTGTTTGCGCGCACCGTTGAATCCCATCGACTGCGCCCAGACAATGTCCTGCCGCAGCGCAGCGTCCGACGGGGCGGTCATCAACGTGTCGGTCCAGTAGCCCTGGTCGAGCACCATCCGCACCTGAATGGGAGCGCCGTTGAGCAAAACCCGGCCGGCGTCAACGGTGATCGATCGCAAGCCGAAGTACCCGATCACCTGATCACACGGGGAACCGGATGGCGTGATGATCCTGATCTCGATGTCGTAGAGGTGGGGATCCTCCGGCGACCAGAAGCGCGGTCGCGGGTCTTCGGGCAATGGGATGATTCCTTCGACGTGGCTGAGTCCGTCGGGCACCGCTAGGAAGGCATTCGCCAACGTGTGGCCATGGTCGAGGACGTCGATCTCGGCGCGGGCACCGGATAGTGCACGGCTCAGCTCGACCTGAACTGATATGCAGGAATCTACTACGTTGGGCGTGATCCTCACGTCGGTAATGTGGAGCGCGTCTACCACCTCTAACCAGACCGTTTGCCAGATTCCCGTTGTCCGGTTGTAGTGGATGTGCGTCGGGGCTTCATGCCAGTCTTGTTTACCACGGGGGTTCGTGGTGTCCCGCCCACGGTCCTCGACCCGTACGACAAGGACATTCTCATCCGCGGCCAGCGCATCTGTGACGTCGAACGTGAACGGTGTGTGCCCACCTTCGTGGTGTCCCACGAAGCTGCCGTTGACCCAGACATTCGTCCGATAGTCCGCCGCACCGAAATGAAGCAGAACCCGCTGAGCCGGTCCCGTATTTACGTGGTCGAAGCGCCGCGCATACCACACGATGTCGTGGAATCCGGTGTCGCCGATCCCGGAACGGCGTGACTGGGGGCAGAATGGCACCGTGATCGAAAGATCGAACGGCGTGGCGTGATCGAGCGCGGCGGCCTCGATGCGCGCCCAGCCTTCCGGCAGGCCGCGGTCTTCGTCGTCATAAGCGAAGCGCCACTCTCCATTCAGATTCGTCCATGTTTCCCGGCGAAGCTGCGGCCTCGGGTATTCCGGCCGTGGTGCGCACGGAGCCAATACCTCTCCAAAGGGTTGTGCTGGGAATGTGGTAACGGTTTGCTGCGGAAACTGTCGGGACAACGTCCGCACAAGCTGGATGACCCGAAGAAGGGCTATCACGAGTGCCGGAGCGCACGGAAGCCGGCCTCCGCGCCGGGCGCCTCGGCGACTGTCGACGATGATCAACGGTTGCACCGAAATTGGCGGCGAGTGGACAGGGTCGTCCGGAGGGTAGAACGCGATGCACAGCACGATGCTGAACGCGGGAGTGTGGCAGCCGTGCGCGACGATCGCCCGCCGATTCCAACCGGCCACTCGGGAAGCCCGGCCGCGATGCTCGACGGCGGTGGCGGCAACCCGCTGGGCCATGTGCGCCACTTCCTTCAATACGGACTTTACCTAGCAATTACGGTGTTTCTGGCGGTCCAACGTTGGATCCATCGTTGTATCGTTCGTTTACGCGATAGTGACAGGTCGACCGTCGCGGCGTCAAGCCAAGTCAAGGACACTCGGATGGTGGGACGGGAGGCGACGATCCCTTGGCCGCGACTCTGAAGGATGTGGCGATCCGCGCCGGCGTATCGATCAAGACCGTGTCCAACGTGGTCAATGAGCTGCCCACGGTTACGCCGGCGATCCGCCTACGCGTTCAACAGACCATCGACGAGCTGGGCTATCGACCGAACCTCCTCGCCCGCAACCTACGCAAGGGCCGGTCGGGCGTCATCGCCCTGGCAGTACCCGAGATCAGCAGTGGCTACTTTGGCGAGCTCGCCGCAGAGTTGGTGAAGGCGGCTGGCGCGCGCCGGCACACGATACTCATCGACCAGACCGATGGATCGCGCGACCGCGAGAGGTTTCTCCTCGCTGGCGCTCAGTCTCACATGATCGACGGGTTGGTCCTCAGCCCGGCGGGCCTCGAAGTGGACGACCTCGCCGAGTGCCTCAGCGGCCCGACACCTTTTGTCCTGCTGGGCGAGCACCTCTACCACCCGCAGGTCGACCACGTCGAGATCGACAACATAGCCGCCGCGAGAGCCGCCACTGAGCACCTTCTCGCTCTCGGACGACGACGAATCATGGCGCTCGGCATGGATGCCGCACCCGCCATGAGCGGGGGCCGACTGCGATACCTCGGCTATGTCGAGGCCTTGAACGGCGCCGATCTAGCCGGCTCGGCCCATGCCCGAGCGGTGCGGGCCCTCAACCGGCGCGGCGGCGCCGAGGCAGCCGCGCGATTCCTGAGGACCCGGCAACGCCCGGATGCACTGGTGTGTTACAACGACGCTGTCGCGCTTGGTGCCATGCGGACACTCCTGAAGGCCGGCGTGCGCATCCCCGATGACATCGCCGTCATCGGAATCGACGATATCGAGGACGGCCGGTTCAGCACGCCGTCGCTGACCTCCATAGCACCAGACAAGACCGCTCTCGCCACGAAAGCGCTCGATCTTCTCCTCGGCCGAATTGCCGGTCGCACCACCCCTGCGCAAGACGTACATATCGGCTTCCAACTCATCGTCCGCGAGAGCACCACAGGCCGAGCAACCTGACCTTTGTCAGGTCGGTCAGTTCGCCGATGGCACCATCGAGGTCGCGGCCAAGTCTGGACCGGCATCGGCCGGTGCACGTGCCCGAACAGCAGATCGTCTGTCTCACATCTCGAGATGAACGATCAAGATCAGGGCACGCGTATGAGAAGAGACGGCTGGCGTCGCTTTCGATGCGGCAGCAGCGATCTTCCCCCGGCTTCCTAGGATGTGGACACGAGCCCCCCGTCCGGCCCAGCCACGCCGGCACGGCCGCTCGGTCGCTCCGGCCGTCCGGCCGTAGGGCAAGAACGCTGAATCTTGGAGACTTGCGCCCCTACAAGAGCCTGGCGCGAAATTGGTTGACCTGGCTTTGTCGAGCCCTGATTCTGCCTTCCGACGATGTTACTGTGAGTTATCGGCGATCGTTGGCTGTCTGGGTACTCTGGACTGTGT
>JBKPDY010000154.1:0-16063 GCA_046728155.1 Actinomycetota bacterium | reverse complement strand
CAACGGAGACTTCGACGCGATCGTGGTCGCCGCCGCGGGTCTGCGCCGGCTCGGCCGGGCGGCGGAGATCACCGAACTGATCGACCCGATGCTCATGTTGCCCGCCCCTGCCCAGGGCGCGCTGGCGGTGGAGTGCCGGGTGGCCGATATGCACCTCGTCGAGCTGCTTGCATGCGTCGACGACGAAACCACTCGGGCCGCCGTAGCCGCCGAGCGCTCACTTCTCTCCACATTGGAGGCCGGCTGCACTGCGCCGGTCGCCGCTCTCGCCGACGTCGCCGAGACCGACGACGGCGGCCGGGAGATCTACCTGCGCGGCGCGGTATTCAGCCCAGATGGCGGATACGCCCTGAGGCTGTCCGGAACTGGAACAATGTCCGAGGCCACCGAGGTCGGGAGGCGGCTTGCCGCGGAGCTCCTTGCCGAGGGCGCCCACCACGTACTGGGAGTACCTGGATGACCCGTACTCGCAAGACCGTTGGCCGCGTCAGCTTCGTCGGGGCTGGCCCCGGCGATCCCGGCCTGCTGACCCAGCACGCCGTCGAGGCCCTACGCGGCGCCGACCACATTGTCTACGACCCGAGCATTCCCGAGGCATTGCTCGAGTGGATCAAGGCCGATGTGGCGGGTGCCGACCGGGGCGAACCGCTGCCGGAGCCGGCGGACGAGACGCAGTTCAGCCCGGCCGAAGGGGTGCCGGGCGACGTGGCCAAGGTGCTGCTCTCCGCGGCCCGCTCCGGCCTGCGGGCCGTGCACCTCGTCGCCGGCGACCCGTTCGAGCACGACTCCGTCGTGAAGGAGGTGCAGGCGGTCGCCCGGACAGCAGTCCCGTTCGAAGTCGTGCCGGGCGTAAGCGCGCCCGCCGGCGTCGCGACCTACGCCGGTATTGCGTTGAGCGGGCTGAGGACCACAGTGGACGTTGACGAGGTCCACTCGCTTGACTTCGATGCGCTCGCCGCTGCGGCGCCACATGGGCTGGCGCTGACCGTGGACGCCGGCGATCTGGCCGCCGTTCGTGACGGTCTGCTTGCGTCCGGGTTGGACGGCACGGTGGCGGTGGCCGTGACCGGCGACGGCACCGGCGACACCCAGTACACGACGCAATCCACAGTGGACAGCTTCGTCGCCGCGGCGCTGGGGTTCAGTGGTCGGGTCGTGCTCAGCCTCGGGCACGGCCTCACCCACCGGGACAAACTCGCGTGGTGGGAGAACCGCCCGCTGTACGGGTGGAAGGTGCTGGTCCCGCGTACGAAGGAACAGGCTGGCGCCATGAGCGAGCGGCTGCGCGGATACGGCGCCATGCCGTGTGAGGTGCCCACGATCGCGGTCGAGCCGCCGCGCACTCCGGCCCAGATGGAGCGCGCCATCAAGGGTCTGGTCGACGGTCGCTACGCCTGGACCATCTTCACGTCGGTGAACGCGGTGCGTGCGGTATGGGAGAAGTTCGCCGAGCATGGACTCGACGCCCGTCACTTCGGCGGTGTGAAGATCGCCTGTATCGGCGAGGCAACCGCTGATGCTGTACGGGCGTTCGGGATCCAGCCCGAGCTGATCCCGCACGGTGAACAGACGAGCGAGGGTCTACTGGCCGAGTTCTCGCCGCACGACGAGATCCTCGACCCGGTCGGCCGGGTCCTGCTTCCGCGGGCCGACATCGCCACCGAGACGCTCGCCGCCGGCTTGACCGACCGCGGCTGGGAAGTCGACGACGTGACGGCGTACCGGACCGTGCGGGCGGCCCCGCCTCCGGCCGAGATCCGTGACGCGATCAAGACCGGCGGCTTCGATGCCGTGCTCTTCACGTCCTCGTCGACCGTACGCAATCTGGTCGGTATCGCGGGCAAGCCACACGCTCGTACCGTCGTCGCGGTGATCGGACCCAAGACGGCCGATACCGCGGTCGAGTTCGGTCTCCGCGTCGACGTCCAGCCACCCCACGCGTCCGTGCCCGAGTTGGTCGAGGCTCTGGCCGCCTACGCCGTCGACCTACGGGAAAAGCTCGCCGCCATGCCGGCCAAGCAACGGCGGGGATCGAAGGTACAGGGCCCCACCGCGTTGAGGTTCCGATGAGGGAGGGATCTCATGTCCTACCCGGAGGTTAGGCCGCGTCGGCTACGCCGCACGGCGGCGATGCGTCGCCTGGTCGAGGAGAACCGTCTGGATCCCGGCGAGCTGATCCTGCCGATGTTCGTCAAGGAGGGCTTGGCCGAGCCGCGGCCGATCGTCTCGCTGCCCGGCGTGGTCCAGCACACTAGGGAGTCGCTGCGCAAGACGGCGGCCGAGGCGGTGCAGGCCGGGGTGGGCGGCATCATGCTCTTCGGCGTGCCGGAGACCCGGGATGAGGTCGGCTCCGGCGGCCTCGATCCCGAAGGTGTGCTGAACGTGGCGATCCGCGATGTGGTCGCTGAGGTCGGCGACTCCTGCGTGGTCATGGGAGACCTGTGCCTGGACGAGTTCACCTCGCATGGCCACTGTGGAGTGTTGGCCGCCGATGGCACGGTGGACAATGACGCCACGCTGGCCGTGTACGCCGAGATGGCGGTGGCCCAAGCCGCGGCGGGGGTCGATGTCGTCGGGCCCTCCGGGATGATGGATGGTCAGGTCGGGGTGGTGCGGCGTGCGCTCGACGCCGCCGGCTACCAGGGCGTGGCGATCCTCGCGTACGCGGCGAAGTACGCGTCGGCGTTCTACGGTCCGTTCCGCGAGGCTGTCGAGTCGGCCCTCGTCGGCGACCGCAAGTCCTATCAGCAGGATCCGCCGAATGTGCGCGAAGCCCTGCGCGAGGTTGCGCTTGATGTCGCCGAGGGAGCCGACATCGTCATGGTCAAACCGGCGCTGCCCTACCTGGACGTGGTTGCGGCCGTACGCGCCACAGTGGACATACCCGTCGCGGCGTACCAGGTCAGCGGCGAGTACGCGATGGTGGAGGCTGCGGCCGCGAACGGGTGGGTCGACCGCGACCGGGCCATGCTGGAGACGCTCATCTCGATCCGCCGAGCCGGCGCGCAGATGATCCTTACCTACTGGGCGGTCGATGTCGCCCGGCTGCCCCGTCATTAGTCCGAGCCTCACCAGAGGGCAGACGCCCGCAGGTCAGCCCCGCGCGGGCTGACGTTGCAGGCGGGTGGCGAGGTCGCGAGCGTCCACTTCGTACTCACGCCATTCGCGATCGGCCTTGAAGCCCAGCTCGGTGTTGATCTGCTGAAGTTCCTCGCGTTCGGCGGCGTGCCACGTCTGGATCTCCCGCAGTTGTGGCTCGGCCGTGCGCAGCTCGAGCAGCATGCGCGCCTTGATCGCGCGAGCAAGCCCGTACCCGTTGTGCTCCGGAACGATGATCGTGTCGTACTGGTCAGCCCGGCTGGGATGCTGGGCGGGCAGGACGAGCTCGGTCAGTCCGGCGATCTTCCCGCTGCGTTCGTGCACCGCCACCACTAGGTAAGGCTTCATTCCGCGGGCGTTGAGGCAGAGCAGGCTTGCCCGCAGCCGGTCGGCATCGTAGGACGACGGTCGCAACTCGAGATCGCCGGTCGGCTCGGCCTGGCGTACCTGCTTCGCCTCGGCGTACGCGCCGAGTACCTCCTCGGGCAGCGTGCCCGGGTAGAACTCGATCCGGTAGCCGTGGGCGATTCCAGCGGCCATCTCCGTCAGGTGCGGCCAGTCCACAGTGGTCAGATCGAGGATGCTGCGCATCTCGGTGTACGCGTGGCTGAAGCCGTGCCTGCGGTAGAAATCGACGGCGTACGTGCCGCCGACGACTTCCAGGCCGAGTGAGGTGAACCCCGCAGCGACGGCCCGGTCGGCCATCGCGCTCAGCAGCGCCGTGCCGACCCCGCTCCGCCGGGCGTGCGGCACCACGAAGAGTTCGATCACGCCCAGCCCGTGCATCAACAACAGCCGGCCGTACCCGAGAACCTCGGATTCGTCCTCGGCCAACCACGTCACCCTGCGCTCGCCGGGCATGGTGACGGTGAGGTAGTCGCGGAGCAGGTCCGAGCGCCACAGGGGGTCGCCGGGCAGATCGGTCGCCAGGGCGCGGTTGTAGGCGCGCAACCAGGAGGCCAACTCTGTGTCGGGCGCGGCAGCGGGATCCCACTCGCGTAGCCTCACGCCACACACTTTGCCGCGTCCCACCCCGCTGGACAATGGCTCGCGGCCTGTTGGGGGGTTTTTGTGCTGTTTCACAAATCACCCGATGCTGCGGGTTCGTTGCCCGTAGCTATCCGCCGCCTCGAAGACGGTCCTTTCGTACGGACTACCGGTACGGTAACGGGCCACCGCGGTGCGCCAGCCGGCGAGCGTGTTGAGGTCCTCGGTACCGGAGCACAGGTAGCGGGCGAGTGCGGCCGAGGCGTCGTCGATGTCGTACGGGTCGAAGACCCCGTCGGCGTCGGCATCGGTCCGGTAGGTCGCCCATATGCTCGGCAGCAGGTGCAGTGGTCCCATCATCCGGTCGAACGAGGCATCGCCGTCGTAGGCGCCGCCGTCCGTGTCGGCCACGAGCGCGCGGCCGTCCTTCCCATCCAATGCCGGGCCGTTGATCGGAGGGGTCGAACGACCGTTGGCGCCGAGCACCGCACCACCGGCGCGACCATGATCAGACTCGATCTTTCCGATTCCGGCGAGGGTGGTCCAGCCGAGGTGGCAGTTAGGCGTCGTCTGTTGCGCCAGCAGCTGGGCATAGCCATACGCCTCGGCGGCCACGACCGGGAAGTCGGTGGCTCCGTTGATCGCGGTCGCCCAACCAGCCAGGGCATCGGCCGGACGCGGAGGTGGTGTCGGCAGGGTCGGCAGCGTCGGGGTGGCCGCGCTGGTCGGACCGCCCGCCCCGCGGGCCGAGCTCACCTGACTGGGCGCCGACTGCGGGGCTGCGGTGTTCGGGACCACGAAACGTCCCACCGCGGCTGCCGCCGCTAGGAGCACCACGAAGATCGCTAGCGGCAGCCAGAGCCTCGGCCCGTGGCGCCGGCCACGCGGAGCCCGCGGAACCGCGTCCTCCTCTTCGCTGAAGGCACCGCCGATACGAAGAGTTGGTGAATCGAAGTCGGTCGTCTGGCGCGTGTCATCGCGATCAGCCCGGCCCATGATGTCGAGTATCGCCCACCCGTGAGCGCGCCGTGGGGAACGACTACGGGTACGCATGTAACTAATGGGAGTGAACGGCCATTAATGTGCCGCAACGGGCGGTTCCAACGGGTCGTTACGGATGACAGAGTGCGACCTTGAGCCCGGCCAAACCCGGCCGTTCCACCGATGTGGGGCGGCCATGCCCGCGCGAGGATACCAACGGCTGCACAGGGGGGCGGAGGTTCGGAGGTGTCGGTCAAGCGCAACCTGCCAAGTGGCTTGGTGACGTTCCTCTTCACCGACATCGAGGGATCGACCCGATTGGCGCAACTGCTAGGAGCCGACTACCGGCCGGTACTTGCGGTGCATCGGCAGATCCTTCGTCGTGCCCTCGGTGCGCGCGACGGCGTTGCGCTGTTCACCGAGGGTGACTCGGTGTTCGCGGTATTCCCCGACGCGACCGCGGCGCTGCGGGCTTGCGTCCAGGCCCAGCATGCACTGGCTCGCCATCCGTGGCCCAAACCCGAGGCGCGGCCCAGGGTCCGGATGGGTCTGCACTCGGGGTACGCCGAGCCGGTCGCTGGGGAGTACGCCACGCCGGAGGTCCATCGGGCGGCCCGGGTCGCCGCGGCGGCCCACGGCGGGCAGGTGCTGTGCTCCGGCGCCACCGCCCGGCTCGCCGGCGCACTTCCGGACGGGGCAGACCTGGTCGACCTCGGGCTGTACCAGCTACGCGGGTTCGATGGGCGCGAGCGCCTGTTCCAGCTACGGGCCGATGGCCTGGACCACGACTTTCCCCGTCCGCGCACGCTCACCGCTACCGCACACAACCTGCCGGCCGCGGCGGCCAGCTTCGCCGGCCGGGCGATCGAGCAGGATGACCTTCGCCGGCAGGTCGACCGGCACCGGCTCGTCACTGTCGTCGGACCCGGCGGATCGGGCAAGACCCGGCTCGCCCTACACGTAGCGGCCGACGTGGTAAGCCGGTTCGGGGACGGTGTCTGGTTCGTGGACATGGCCGCGGTCTCCGATCCGGAGCTGGTCGGGGTGTCGGTCGCCGAGGTGATGGGCGTACGGCCGGAGCCCGGTCGTCCCATCCTGGAGTCGCTGGCCGAGTACGCGGGGATCCGGCAGCTGCTGATCTTTCTCGACACCTGTGACACGCATCCGGCGGCGGTACGTCCGATGGTCTCCCGGCTACTGGCGGCCGGTCCGGGCGTGCAAGTGCTGGCCACGAGTCGGGAACCCTTGCGCGTCCCGGGTGAACTGGTATGGCGGATCCCACCGATGAGCCTGTCGCGGCTGGACTCCAAACCATCGGACGCCGTTGCGATGCTGCTCGACCGGGCTACCGCGGCTCGTGGCGGCACAGCGCCCCATGCCGACGAGATCGGTCACCTGCAGCGGGTCGCCGAACGCCTGGAGGGTCTGCCGCTCGCCTTGGAGCTCGCCGCGGCCCGACTACGGCTCTTCTCCGCGGCCCAGCTCGCCGATCGGCTGGACGACCTGCTGGGCACGCTCGACGCCGGTGAGCCCTCAACCGGTGAGTACCCGGTCGTCGCGCCGCACCGGTCCCGCCACAGCACGCTTCGGGCCACAGTGGACTGGTCGTACCGGACGCTCGCCCCCGAGGCGGCGAGCCTGCTCCGACAGCTCGCCGTCTTCGCCGGTCCGCTCGATCTCTCCACAGTGGAGTGGATCGCCGGACCGACGGCCATCGACCTGCTCGCCATGCTGGTCGACAAGTCCCTGATCATCGCCGAGTCGGCCGCCGCCAGGCCTGAGTCGGCGCACGCCCGGCCTGACCGGTCGTACCGGCTGCTCGCGCCGATCCGGGCGTTCGCGCTGCGGGTGATGGCCCGCTCCGGCGAGGAGGCGGCCGCCCGTGATCGGCATCTGGCCTGGGCGCTGGAGGCGATCGACCGGGTGCACACCGACGACGGTGGAAAACCGCTGACGCTCTCCACGTACTCATTGGACCGGCTCGCGGCCGAGGTGCGAACCTGTCTACATTGGAGTGTCACGTCGGGACGGGTCCGGGACGGACTGCACCTCGCTGTCGCGCTGGACGAGTGGTGGCGGGAGCGGGGCCTGGCCCGGGAGTGCCGGCTATGGTTCTTCCGCCTGTTCGAGAAGCTGGACGGGACCGGCGAGGAGGTCCCCGCGGCTGACCTCGCGATGGCCTACCACGTGTACGCCCGCCACGCCGGCGCCGACGGTGAGTACGGTGAACAGCTCCGACTTCTGGTGCAGGCGGAGGAGGCGGCCTGGCGTAGCGGCGATGCGGCGCTCATCGCGAGGGTGAGCGCTGCGCGGGGTGAGGCGCTGGTCGCTATGGGGCGGGAGGACGAGGCGCAGCGGGCATGCCGCGACGTGATCGACTGGGCCCGCTCCCGGCACGTGGCGGCGGAGGCGCTTCCAGCCGTATTCTGCCTCGCCCAGCTGTTGTGGCGTCGTGGACGGCTGGCCGAGGCGGCGACGGAACTGGGGGCGGCGCGGGTCTCGGCCTCGATGCACCCCACGGAACGCGGCCGGCGCAGCATCGACATGCTGCTCGGAATGGTGGCGCTCTCCCGTGGTGATCTCATCGCCGCGCACGACCACATCGTGGTGGCGCTGCGCTTCCGGATGGCCCACGGCTACCACTGGGGCGCGTGCGAGGCGCTGACGGCGATGGCCGTGCGGTGTGCCCTCGGCGGCGAGATGACCCAGGCGGCGACCCTCTTCGGCGCGTCCCAGGCGGCTCAGGCCCAGCTGCGTTCGCCGCACGAGACGATCGGGCCGATGGGTCGCCGGCACGAGTCGGCCGTGCGCAACACGATGGGCGACGCTGCGTTCGACGCGGCATACGCCGAGGGCGCGGCGATGTCGCTGGCCGAAGCGACCCGGTACGCGCTCGCCGTGGACCACCCTGATCTGCGGCACGCCCTGGTACGCCTCAGCGTGGACACCGATCCGACGGCGGACCTCTCGCTCGAGTCGCTGCGCGGGGCTTAGAGAATCGTCCAGGTGTCGCCGGTGTTCAGCAGAGCGGCGAGCTCTGCCTCGGGATCCTTCACTTTGGACATCGCCGCGCTGACCTGCCCCCGCACCAGTTGGTCGTACGAGGGCCGGTCCACATTCCGGAAGACCCCGACCGGAGTGTGCGTCAGCTCCGAGCCGGAGAGGCGGGACAACGCGAACGCGTACGCCGGCTCGACCACGGACTCGTCGTGCACGACGACCTGGTCCGGCGCCACGGTAGCGGTCGGGCGGACCTCGAGGCCGAAGCCGCCCGGCGCCGGGGTGACGCAGAACTCGTCATCCTTACCGAAGGTGATCGGTCGCCCGTTCTCCAGTCGGATGATCGCCGCGTCCCTGGTCTCCGGGTCCTTCAGCAGGTCGAACGCACCGTCGTTGTAGATGTTGCAGTTCTGGTAGATCTCGACGAAGGCGGAGCCCTGGTGCTCGGCGGCCGCGCGCAGAACCGACTGCAGGTGTTTGCGGTCGGAGTCGACGGTACGGGCGACGAAGCTCGCCTCGGCGCCGAGCGCGAGGGAGAGCGGGTTGAACGGCGAGTCGGCCGATCCGGCCGGGGTCGATTTCGTGATCTTGCCGAGCTCGGAGGTCGGCGAGTACTGGCCCTTCGTCAGCCCGTAGATCCGGTTGTTGAACAGCAGGATCTTGACGTTGACGTTCCGGCGCAGGGCGTGGATCAGGTGGTTACCGCCGATGGAGAGCGCGTCGCCGTCGCCGGTGACGACCCACACCTGCAGGTCTGGCCGCGATACCGCAAGTCCGGTGGCGATCGCCGGCGCGCGACCGTGGATCGAGTGCACGCCGTACGTATCCATGTAGTACGGGAACCGGGACGAGCATCCGATGCCGGAGACGAACACGATCCGTTCCTTCGGAATGCCCAGCTCCGGCATGAACGACTGGACGGCGGCCAGGATGGCGTAGTCACCGCAACCCGGACACCACCGGACCTCCTGGTCGGTCTTGAAGTCCTTCGCGGTGAGTGTCAAAGCTCCGCTTTGACGCCCGCGGGCAGCACCGGCCTCCGGCCGGTTCGACGCCCTTGGGGGGCGTTCGGGGGGCGTAGCCCCCTGAATGGGGGGGCGTTCGGGGGGCGAAGCCCCCTGCATGTCGCCCTGAATCTCAGGCATTCTTGACCACGTCCTCCAGCATCGACTGCAGCTCCGCGGCGGTGAACGGCAGACCGCGGACCTGGTTGTACGGGATCGCGTCGATGAGGTAGCGACCGCGTATGACGTTGGCCAACTGACCGAGGTTCATCTCGGGGATGACCACCCGTTCGTAGCGGCCGAGCACCGCGCCGAGGTTGCGCGGCATCGGGTTGAGATGGCGCAGGTGGGCCTGCGCGATGTTGAGGCCCTGCTGGCGCAGGTTGCGGCAGGCGGCTCCGATCGGCCCGTACGTGGAGCCCCAACCCAGAACAAGCACGCGTGCGCTGTCGTCCGGGTCGTCGACCTCGACGTCGGGCACCTCGATGGCCTCGATCCGGGCGGCCCGGGTGCGCACCATGAAGTCGTGGTTGGCCGGATCGTACGAGATGTCTCCGGTCTGGTCCGCCTTCTCCAGTCCGCCGATGCGGTGCTGGAGCCCGGGCGTGCCCGGGATCGCCCACGGACGGGCCAGCGTCTTCGGGTCGCGAAGGTAAGGCAGGAACGTGCCGTTGGGCCCGTTCGGTTTCGTGGCGAACTCGACGTGCAGATCCGGGAGCTCGCGCACGTCGGGCAGCAACCACGGCTCGGAGCCGTTGGCGATGTACCCGTCCGAGAGCAGGAGCACCGGCGTCCGGTAGGTCAGGGCGATCCGGACCGCGTCCAGCGCCGCGAAGAAGCAGTCGGCCGGGGAGCGAGGCGCGATGACGGCCACCGGGGCCTCGCCGTGCCGGCCGAAGAGGGCCATGTTGAGGTCCGCCTGCTCGGTCTTGGTCGGCATGCCCGTGGACGGGCCGGCGCGCTGCACGTCGACGACGAGGAGCGGCAACTCCAGCGCCACCGCGAGGGAGATTGTCTCGCCCTTGAGCGCTACGCCTGGGCCGCTCGTCGTGGCGACGCCGAGCGCTCCGCCGTAGGAGGCGCCGAGGGCGGCGCCGGCTGCCGCGATCTCGTCCTCGGCCTGCATCGTGGTCACGTTGAAGCGCTTGTACTTGCTCAGCTCGTGCAGGATGTCGCTGGCCGGGGTGATCGGGTAGGCGCCGAGGAAGATCGGCAGCTTGGCACGGACACCCGCCGCCACCAGGCCCAGCGCCAGAGCCATGTTCCCGGTGATGTTGCGGTAGTTGCCGGGGCGCATCTTGGCCGGCTTGACCTCGTACCGTACGGCGAAGTCCTCGGTTGTCTCGCCGAAGTTCCAGCCGGCTTTGAACGCGGCCACGTTAGCGGCGGCGAGTTCGGGGCGGGTGGCGAACTTACGCTCGAGGAACGAGATCGTCGATTCGTGTGGTCTGGAATACATCCAGGAAAGCAGGCCGAGGGCGAACATGTTCTTCGCCCGTTCGGCATCCTTCTTCGACACATCGAGATCGGCCAGGGCGCGCACGGTCATCGAGGTGAGCGCGACCGGATGGACGGAAAAGCCCGTGAGCGACCCATCCTCGAGTGGATTCGTGTCGTAGCCGACCTTCACCAGATTCCGCTTGGTGAACTCGTCGGTGTTGACAATGATGTCGGCCCCGCCGGGAAGGTCGCCGATATTGGCCTTCAATGCGGCGGGGTTCATCGCGACCAGGACGTTGGGCGCATCGCCCGGAGTGAGGATGTCGAAGTCGGCGAAATGTACTTGGAAGCTGGATACACCAGGGAGCGTTCCGGCGGGAGCACGGATCTCAGCCGGGAAGTTCGGCAACGTGGATATGTCGTTGCCGAGTTGGGCAGTCTCCGAGGTGAAACGATCACCGGTGAGCTGCATGCCGTCGCCGGAGTCGCCGGCGAAGCGGATGACCACTCGATCCAGTTGTCGGACCTGCTTGGTCACGGTCAAGGCCTCCTTGGGCCGGGTAAGGCGGGGCGCCGCCAGCGCCGCCGGCCTGCACTTGTCGGACGACAAGCACACTTCTTATACGTAGAGCGTACGTCCGGGTATCAGCCACACGGGGACGGGTGTCGCCTTGCCGCCTGTTTACCGAGGTGATTTCCCTCTCGCGATACGCCTGTTCACGGCTGGTCATAGGCTGTCACTGTGGGTGCTGGAGAGACGGACATTCTGGGTGAGCCGCTGCGGTTCATCCTCAACTGGGGGCGCCGGTACACACTCTGGGTCGTCGATGTCGGGCTCGCCTGCTGCGCTGTCGAGTTCGTGGCGGCCAGCGTCGGCGATCGCGAGATCATCCGGTTGGCGCCACCGGTCACTGGTGAGCCGCGGGAGGCGAACCTCCTGGTCATCTCCGGTACGTTGACCGACCGGATGGCCCCGGCCGTGCTGCGGCTGTACCGGGAGCTCCCCGAGCCGAAGTACGTGCTCTCCTTCGGTGCCTGCGCCAACTGCGGCGGCCCGTACTGGGACTCGTACTCGGTGACCAAGGGTGTCGACCAGCTGATCCCGGTCGACGTGTACGTTCCCGGCTGCCCGCCGCGACCGGAGGCTCTTCTGCACGGGATCGGCAGGCTGGCCGACAAGATCGCGGATGCGTCCGGACGTGTCGCCTGAGCAGGTCGCCGCGGCGTTGGCCGGCGCCGTCGGGGGCGAGCCGTCGGTCTCCGGCGGCGGTCGGTGGGCCCGCGCCACGGTGACCGTCGAGCCCGCCGCCTGGGTCGCGGCCGTGCGAGCGGCCCGGGACGAACTGGGCTGCGACTTCTTCGACTGGCTGACGGCGGTGGACGAGCTCGACCAGGGATACACCGTCGTGGCTCACCTGTGGTCGACCACCGGTCGCTACGGCGTCATCGTCCGGACGGCCGTGCCCCGCGAGGCTCCCGCGCTGGACTCCATCGTGCCTGTATATCCCGGGGCGAACTGGCCGGAACGCGAGACCTTCGAGATGTTCGGCGTCGTATTCACCGGTCACCCCAACCTCGTACCACTGCTGCTTCCTCAGGAGTTCGACGGTCACCCGCTTCGCAAGGACTTCGTCCTCGGCAGCCGGGTGACCAAGCCCTGGCCTGGCGCGGTGGAGCCAGCCGACTCTCATGTGGACAGTGCGACCCGGCGCCAGCCGCTGCGGCCGCCCGGTATCTCCCCGCCCGGCGAGCGGCGGCCGTAGCGCCGGTCGCCGGGTATGGGATGCTCACCGGCATGGCAACCGCTTTCGCGCTCATTCTCCAACTGGTCATCGTGTCGGTCGCCATCGCCTACGGCACGTACTGGGCGGTGCGGTTGGGAATCCGGCACGCGATCCGTGACGCCGGCGTCAAGCCGCTGCTCGAGTCCGCCATCGAGCGCGACCGGTACGAGCGGGAGGCCGCGGACGAGGACTACGACGACGAGGAGGAATCCTCGGACGAGGAGGACTACGAGGAGGACGGCCAGGAGCCGGAATCCGGAGCCGAGGAGCCTGAGGTCGAGGAGCCTGAGGTCAAGGAGCCTGAGGTCGAGGAGCGTGAGGTCGAGGAGCCTGAGGTCGACGAGCGGGAGGTCGAGCCGGTGGCCGAGGAGGTGGCGGTCGAGGAGCGGGAGGTCGAAGAGCCGGAACCCGAGGCGGCAGAGCCCGAGCCGTCACCCGCGCCGGCACCGGGGCGGTCCAACCCACGGACCGGCCAGACACATCGCAGGCGGACACGCCGACGATGACTGTCGAGCTGCCGGCACGATCCCGGGGCGCGATCGCGCTCCTCGAGGAGAACTGCACCGTCTGCATGATCTGCGCCCGCGAATGCCCGGATTGGTGCATCTACATCGAGGGCCACCAGGAGGAGGTCTCGGTTCCGGGCAGCCGGCCCCGGCAACGCAATGTGCTCGACCGGTTCGCCATCGACTTCTCCCTCTGCATGTACTGCGGCATCTGCGTCGACGCTTGCCCGTTCGACGCACTCTTCTGGACGCCTGAGTACGAGTACGCCGAGTACGACATCCGTGAGCTGACGCACGAACGAGGCAGGCTCCGCACGTGGATGTGGACCGTCCCGGCGCCACCTGAGCACGACCCGAACGGGGAGCCGTCCAAAGAGGAGACGGCCGCCGCGCGCCGGCTGCGTTGATCTTCAACCCACGGAGTCGCTAGCTGCGCCCACGACTCCGCGGGGACCCCCGCCCTCCGCCTCACGTGCCGGCTCATCGTCCTCGGCGCTGTCGTACCCGACGAAATAGGCCGGCCGGCCCTGCACGGCCGCGTAGAGCCGGCCCAGGTACTCACCCAGCAGGCCGAGGCTGAGCAGCTGGACGCCACCGAGGAAGAGCACGGTCGCCAGCACGGACGCCCAACCCTGAACGGTGTAGCCGAGGGCGAAGGCCACCACGACGTACAGCAGCATCAGTAGGCAGAAGAAGAAGCTCACTCCACCCAGCCAGGTGGCGATCCGCAGCGGCGCGGCCGTGAAGTTCGTGACGCTGTCGACGGCGAGCCGCACCATCCTGGTCAGCGGATACTTCGTACGTCCGGCCGCCCGCTCCTCGCGGACGTACGGGACCTCGCCGCTGGGGAAGCCGATCCATGGCACCAGCAGCCGGTACACGGGCTGGTGCTCCGGGAGCTGGCGCAGCACGTCGACCGTCGCCCGGCTGAGCAGGCGGAAGTCGCCCGCGTGCGGATGCACCTGGACGCCCGCGACACGGCGCATCAGCCAGTAGTAGAGGCCGGCAGTGCGGCGCTTCGCGGCGCTGTCCGCGCTGCGATCCGTGCGCACGCCGTAGACGATGTCGAGGTGGTCGGCCCGGGCCAACCCGAGCATCTCGGGAATCTTCTCCGGCGGGTCCTGCAGGTCTGCGTCAATGCTCGCCACGTAGCGCCCGGTGGCCCGGTGCAGGCCGGCGGTGAGTGCCGCCTGGTGACCGGAGTTGCGACGCAGTCGGACCACCCGCAGCTCGGGCCAACCGCGCCGTAGACCGATGAGCTGGGCGGCGGTGGAGTCGGTGCTGCCGTCGTCGACCGCGAGGACCTCGTACGGCTCGGCCAGGGAGTCCAGGACCGGGCGCAGCCGCCCGGCGAGTAGGGCGATGACCTCTTCCTCGTTGTACATCGGGATAACCACCGACAGCGTCGGAGTGCTCTGCGCCGGCACCGCTCGCCCCTTTCCTCGTGATTTCGTACCCTACCGGGGGCGAGCCGTTGTCTTTTATACGATGTTTTACGAGTTTCATCCGGATAGTGAGACGGCCGGCTCACAGGTTTCTCCCAGCCAGACCCTGAGGCGGAATCAGGGCGGGGCGCGGCACGCTTGAATGGCGATGGCCGCTACACCAGGTACGCCGTCCGACAAAGGAGTGACGTTTCGTGCATCGGCACCACAACGGGTTGAAGACAGCGGTCCTGCTGGGCCTGCTCACCTCCCTCATCCTGCTCGTGGGTTACTGGTTCGGTGGCAGCACCGGACTAGTGATCGCCGTGTTCATCTCGCTGGCCTTGAACGCCGCGACCTACTTCTTCTCTGACAAGATCGCCCTGCGGAGCATGGGCGCACAGCCGGTGAGCGAGGCGCAGGCACCGGCGCTCTACGCCATCGTGCGCGACCTCTCCACGCAGGCCGGGCAGCCGATGCCACGCCTGTACGTGTCGCCGACGGCGCAGCCCAACGCCTTCGCCACCGGACGCAATCCGCAGCACGCGGCCGTCTGCGTGACCGAGGGCATCATGGGGATGCTCACCGAGCGCGAGCTTCGAGGGGTCATCGGGCACGAGTTGTCGCACGTCTACAACCGCGACATCCTCATCTCGTCCGTGGCCGCCGGGCTGGCCGGCATCATCACGCTGCTGGCCCAGCTGGCGTGGTTCATCCCGATCGGTCGCTCCGACGACGACGAGGGTCCCGGGATCGCCGGACTGCTCCTCATGCTGGTCCTCGGTCCGCTCGCCGCGGGGCTGATCCAAATGGCGATCAGCCGTAGCCGCGAGTACCAGGCCGACGCATCGGGGGCGCGAATCACCAACGATCCGCTGGCCCTGGCCAGCGCGCTGGCGAAGATCCATCGAGGTACCCAGGCGCTGCCTTTGCCGGCGGATGGTCAGCTCACCACGACCGCTCACCTCATGATCGACAACCCGCTGCGCGCCGAGGGCCTGGCGAACCTGTTCTCCACGCATCCGCCGATGGAGCAGCGCATCGCCCGGTTACAGGAGATGGCCCGGTCCTCGGGTCCGGTGCAGTTCCAGCGCTGAGGACGCTGCCTTCGGTAAAAGCAGGGGCACCCTGTTAGCTCTCCAGGTACAGCACCGTGCCCCTATTGACCGCCAGCAGGGTGCGCGGCGTGATCCTCGAGCGTCCGCTTGAGTACGTCGGTGCCGCGTTGCATCAGTTGGTCCAGGCGGTCGCGCGCGTCGTGCGGAAGGACATCGGCGATCCATTCGAACCGGGTCCGGTCCCCGTCGGCGAACACCTGCGCCGACGCGTTGTGATGAGTGTACGGACCGTCCACAACAGACCACACCAGTCTGCGCGCACGTTCGTCGCAGTCGACGAACAGCTCGCGGACGGTGGCGCCGTTGAAGAACGTGACGACGCGGTCCGGGCCGTCGAGTCTGGTGTCGACGACGAACCCGGGGACCAGCCGCTCGTGCGGCGCGGCCCAATCGCGTAGGGCATCCCACACGTCGTCCGGATCGGCGTCGACGACAGCAACCTTTCGTACCGTAGCCATGTTGTTCTCCTCAGATCGGTCTCCGCGCCAGGATGTCAAGGTCAGGCGGCGCTCGTCTTGAACCTTCTTGCCGCCTGGATTGTCGGATGGCCACCGTACGGTGTTGGCATGCTCTCGTCGACCGATGTCGCGAACCGCGCCGAGTTCGCCGTACGGACAGTTCGCTGCAGGGATGACCACTGCGGCTGGTCCGCGGTCGAGGCCAGGTCCGTCCACAGCGTGGTGCTCGTCCGGCGGGGTCGGTTCCGACGCAGAGTAGGTC
>JBKPDY010000153.1:0-12434 GCA_046728155.1 Actinomycetota bacterium | reverse complement strand
CAGGGTTTGTGCCAGGTCCTGGGCCGCTTGCGCGTACATCGCGTCATACATCGCGTTCTTGGAGTCGAAGTAGGTGTACAGCGACGGCGCGCGCATGCCCACCTGCCGGGCGACCTGCCGCAGCGTGATCGCGGCCAGCCCGTCGCGGCGGGCCAGGTCCCAGGCGGCCTTGAGGATCCGTTCCCGAGTGGCCTCGTGGCGGGCCGCCCGGGTGTCCTCCAGATCAGCGAACATAGTTCGGAATTCTAACAGCGTTAGAACTGTACGTCGATGTCCTGACGGCGCCAAGCTGCACCGACGTCGGCTTGGCGCCCGTGGACGCCCGCTACTCCTCGCTGTCACCTGGTACGTCTGGCCCGGGCGGCGGGTGTGCGTGGCTTCCCGTTGTGCAGGTCTTCATTGCCGGACTGCGCCCGCCCGGTTGGGTGGAGCGCCCCAATGGACGAATCTAAATGTCAGGGTTGGTCGCAGGTCTTAACGGCGTCGGTCTGCTTATCGGCCGAGGCCGGCAGGGTGCCCGTGTCACCGTCGCGTACTAGTGCCAGACGATCCCACCTCTGGCCGGTCCAGTTGTAGAGGCCGACCGGCTTGCCTGTGCGGTTCTGGTAGGAGGTTAGGCGGTCGCCCAGACCCGCGCTGCCAATGTCGTACGTGGTGCAGGCGGCGCCACTTTCCTCGACGAACATGGTGCCGCTGCCGTCGGGGCCGTCCCAGCCGCAGAACTGCCCACCTGGACAGGTCCACCTCGTGCCCCCGTTGCTGTTGCCGCCAGCGTTTGTGTTGGCACCGGCGTTCGCACTGTTGTTGGCGACAGAGTCGGAGCTGTTGCAGACCCCGATCGCATGACAGACGTGCGGGCCCCAGATGGGAGATGACGCCAAGCCGATCGCGGCCGTCAATAGAGCGAGCATCGCCGCAGCCAGTCCGGACCTACGGCTCATCTCGCCGTCTCCCTTCCATACGGCCATTGCCGTCCAGGTGGCAGGGCGCCGAGCCCACCAAGCGTCCGCGCGGTCGCCGCGGGCGCAATGCGTTGACCCATAGGTTGGCTGGGCGACTCAGGTAGTGGGCGGGCGCGAGGTTCGATCGGCGAATTACCCGCTGCGGGCCGGCAGCCTGATCCCGGACGGACAGTCCGCCCCGGTCGCCCCGGCGGGCGCGTGCCGCGCGAGGTGAGAGCCTCAATGGGCCCGTTGAACCAGTGACCGACCGGGCACCTGATCATGGCGGCTTCGAGTGGCCCATCGGTTGAGTGCATCGTGAACCGGCGCACGACCTCGGCCGGCAGGTCGCACGATACGCCGCCATCCGGGTCGAGGTGGGCCGGGCAGCTGAGAAACATCATGGTGGCCTCCGTGGTCACAAGGTCCAGTGCGGAAATGGCTGAGGCAGCGCAATGCCGACGCGGGCAGCGTTGCCAGCGGCAGGTGATAGGTAGCGATGCCGGCTGGAGGCAGATTGAGGGTTGTCGGTCGAGAATGGACCTGGTGCGGTGATGAAAGAGGTAACTGTTCTCCGTCCGATCCGCCTCCGCCGACCCGCTCAGAGCAGGTGCTTGAGCCATGTGACGGCCTGGTGGTACAGGCTCGGCTCGGCCTGTTTGAGCACGAGCGCCAGGACGCCCAGTGCGGCGCCGATGATCGCTAGGGCTACGACGAATCGGATGAGCCGGCCGATCATCCGAATCGCCGCTGATCCGGCCCCGTGCGCTAAGGAGGCGGAGGCTGCGTCGCGCGCCCGCGCTCGCTGATACCGGCGACCGAGCCGCAAGCCGGCGAGAGTGGCGCTCTGCCCCGCCCGGCGCGAATCGGCCTGATGCGTCTGGTGGGCCGCCTGGTGTGCCTGCAAACCGGGGTTGGTCATGGCAGTTCCTTTCGATCGGTACGGAGGCTTACGGATCGGTGCCTGGGAAGGCCCATAGGTAGTGCGGTCATCGTGGCTGTATCGGGGCTGGAGCCGGTTCGGGATGCGGAACCCGACCGTCACGGGGTGTCTGGGACACGCCGACCAGGACTGCGGCGAGCACGATGATGGCGGCGATCGCGATGGCGGTGAGGACCGCGACGAGCATCCTCCACCGGCCGGGGGACACCATGGCCTGCCAACGCGTGACGGCGGATGTCGACATGGCGTGCTCCATTGCGGTGCTTGACGGGTCGTCATTGACGATCCATCTGTGCTGGCTGTGGCGCATCAGGGCCGGGCCGGACCCGACCTCCGGGCGTTCTCTATTCCCAACCTGCTGATGCAGGCCCGGGCTGACGCCATGACGCGTGTGAGCACACCGGACCGCGGCGACTGCGAGTGATGCCGCGCCAAGCTGTGCGATCGCCGCGTCCGTTCGACCCGAGCTGGGAGCGTCGAACAGTGAGGCCGATATCGCGTTCATCTCTCTCCTTTGAGGACAGTCAGGCATGGAACAGGCTTCGTGCGCTTCGTGAGAAGGCGAGTCGACGAGCGCATTGAGCCGTTGGCTGTCCACGGTGGACTCCTTGTCCGCTGCGTCGACCTGGACGAGTCCAGTCCGGTCGAGGCGACCTCGACAAGGGCCGACGCTAATGGCGCGCCACGCCCGAAACATCGGGGCTGAACCGCGTTCGCGTCGAGGGATTTCCCTGGTTCCGTCCGCGACGGGGACGCGTCACCATAATGGGCGTGGGGACTGCGGGCGCGACCTTGTCACTGGATGCCGTCACCGAGCCGAAGAGCCGTCGCGGCAGCGCGGCGCTGGCCACCTCGATTGCGGCGGTGGGAGGTGTCGCCTGTGCACTGTCTGCGGCGGCGCCCGCAATGCGGGGTTTCCCGGTGCCTGCCCTGGACCAGGCGATCCACGTCGCCGTCGCGGCCGCCTACATTGGTGCTGGCGTGGTGGCCCTGCTGCGCCGTCCCGCTAACGCGACCGGCCTTCTATTGGCCGCTGTGGGTTTCCTGTGGCTGGTCTGGGACCTGATCTGGATCCCGGCGTCGCTGCCATACACGATCGGCATCGGCTGGTGGTCTTTGTACCAACCCGCCCTTGCCCACCTGGCCCTGGCCTTTCCCAGCGGGCGGCTGCCGGGCCGACTCGAACGCGTGGTAGTCGTGTGCCTGTACACGTGGGCCGTGGTCAGCAACCTCGTTACCCGGCTCTTCGACGACTCGAAAATGCTGGGCTGCACCTGCGAGTCGAACCTGCTGCTCGTCTACCGCAATCCCCACCTCGAGCACGTCATCAACACGTTCCAGGGCTACATCAGTATCTTGCTTATCGCCGGCGCCGTGGTTTTGATCGTCCGGCATTGGCGACGGGCCACCCGCGCGGCCCGGCACGTGATGCAGCCAGTGCTATGGGCAGTGTGGCCCGCTGCTGGATACTTGGTCACGTGGCAGGTCGGCAACCTGGTCACGTACCCAGCGGCTTGGCAACGCCCGTTATCCCAGTGGTTGCCCGCCGCACTGATAGTGATGCCGCTGGGCTTTTTGCTCGGTTTGCTGCGGACCCGCCTCGGTTACGCACAAGTCGGTGCCTTGCTACCGGAGCTGAGCGGACCTGTGGCGCCGGGTCGGGTGCGCGACGCGCTCGCCGCTACGTTGCACGATCCGGACCTTGAGCTGTTGTACTGGTCGCCGACGGCCGACGGGTACGTCGACATAGACGGGCGCCCGCGCGAACTGGCTGCCGGGCCCGGCCGAGCGACCGCGGCGATCACGGGCGAGAGTGGCCCGCTCGCGGTGATCCTTGTCGACGAAACAGCTCTGGAGGAGCCGGCACTGGTACGGGCGGCCAGCGCCATGGCCCGACTGGCCATCGAGAACGAACGGCTGCAGGCCGAGGTTCGCAGCCAACTTGTGCAGCTTCGCTCGACTACCGCTCGACTGGTCGAAGCCGGTCAGGACGCTCGACGACGCATCGAACGGGATCTGCACGACGGGGCCCAGCAGCGACTGCTCGCCTTGTCCATGACGCTCGGGCAGGCCCGGGCGCGGGCCGATGGCAGCGCCGACCCTCAGATTCAGGCCTTTCTCCAGACGGCCGCCGACGATCTGCAGCAGGCGATCACCGAACTGCGTGAGTTGGCGCGCGGCATTCATCCGATGCTGTTGACTCAGGAGGGTCTCGGCTCCGCGTTACGTGCGCTGGCCGAACGAGCACCGCTGCCCGTCCAGGTTTCCGCGGCGACGGATCGCTTTCCGGACGCCGTTGAGGCGACCGTCTACTTCTTCGTGACCGAGGCCGTGACCAACGCGGCCCGGCATAGCCGCGCCTCCGTCGTCAAGATCGATGTCACGGTACAGGACGACGATCTGATTGTCCGGGTACGGGACGACGGAGTCGGCGGTGTCGACGCCGCGCCGCCCGGCGGCTCGGGCCTGGTCGGCCTGCGCGATCGGGTCATCGCAGTCGGCGGAGAAATGACCGTGTCCAGTCCGGCGGGTGCAGGCACCACCCTGATGGCGAGACTGCCGTGCGTGTGATCCTCGCCGAGGACTCGCTGCTGCTGCGCGAGGGCCTGGCCCGGTTGCTCGGCGACGCCGGCATCGAGGTGACCCACGCCGTCGGCGACTCGGACGCGTTGCTGGCCGCGGTGGAGGCGCAGCCACCCGACGTGGTCGTGACGGACATACGTATGCCGCCGACGTTTACCGACGAAGGACTCACCGCCGCCCTGACCATCCGCACCCGCAACCCCCAGATCGCGGTGCTCGTGCTGTCGCAGTATCTGGAAGCGGCCTACGCCGAACGACTGCTGGGCCACAGCACCACCGGCGCGGGCTACCTCCTCAAAGACCGTATCAACGACGTGCGGACGCTGGTCGATGCGATCACCCGAGTCGCGAACGGCGAGTCCGTGGTCGATCCGGAGGTCATCAAGACCCTCGTCGGGAGACCTCGACTCGACAACCCACTTGACCTGCTCAGCGGTCGCGAACGAGAAGTCCTCGCGCTGATGGCCGAAGGATTGTCCAACCAGGGCATCAGTGACCGTCTGTATCTGTCGACCAAGACGGTCGAGGGACACGTCGGTAGCATCATGACCAAGCTGCAACTGACAGACTCCCGCGACGAGAACCGACGCGTGCTGGCCGTCCTGCGATACCTACGACGCTGAACCGAGGCCGGCTCGAGCGCCAGACGACGCCATAACGTAGACCACGTGCGGCCGCTTCGGTTGACGGACACCACCGTTGGGATTAGTTGGTCTGGCTGAAACGACGATGGTGGACGATGGTGGACCGGGGGCACTTCGTCGATCCATCATGCCGGATCAGGACCAAGGCATCCATGTAGGCGAGGCGGACGTGATGTTCAGCGCGGGTGTTGATGGTGGCGTGGGGTCGGTCCGGGTCCAACACCGTAGCGTGACCGTGTTGCAGACGGCGGCCCGCGTTGCAGACACCCTTGTCGAACGAGATGCCGGGCCTGTTGGTCTCGGCTTGCCTCCCGGTTACGCAGACTTGTCCCTGCCGGGCTGCGCCGCCCCGGGTCAAGGTGGAGCTCGGCTAGTCCCAGAACGACCTTGACCCGGGGCGGCGCGGTCTGGCGGCCTTTGGTGCGTGACCGGGTGAGGCCATGTGACTGGCCTGCCTCCTGGGACGTCCGGTCCACCCGGAGGGTGGCCCGCCGGGAGGCGGTTTTGTCGGGAATTCTCAAGGGGGGCCTCAGGGCCCCTCTTGAGCCGCCGGAGGCATGTTCTTGCCACCACGGCCCCGCCGTGTCGGTGACCGTGCCGGGCTTGCTGTGGCTGGTCGTGGTCCTGGTCGTAAACGTCGTGTCCGAGCGTGGCTGAACGCGGCCCGTGTGATCGGCGGCGGACTCGTGCGCGTCCTAATCCGGGCGGCCGCCCCCGGGGTTGCGGCCCGCTTGCGGGCCGTCTTGAAGACGTACAGAAAGTTCTCACCGACGGCAAGGCCACGTGCAAGGCCACGTGCAAGGCCACGTGTGTGTCTGACTGCGGTTGATGCTTTACACCTTGGCCTCGGCTGATGCTTGACACGGGTCGTGTCCGAACTCGTTCCGCTTGCAGGGCAGGCGAAAGGAGTCCGGGTGGGACTTCGGGAGTTGAGCGTTGTGGACCAACGGTTTCACGCGGTGATGGAGGTGCAGGACGGGGCGTCGAAGACCGAGGTAGTAGCGCCGAGGCGATTGCCAGATTTCAAGGTGCGAGAACCTGAGCCATACCGCGACAATCTTGGTGCCACGCGAAGGACCGGCGTCCGGCAGGCAAAGGAGACGACTTGACCGAACGGGAGGGCTCGTTCGCCGCCACGCCCGAGCAGATGGAAAACCACCGGGAGCGCGCCCGCGAGCTCGTCGGCCTGGTCCTCGAGCGCGTGCGGTATGTCGACATCGACTACCACCGCTCTGACCGGGCGCCCAACCACAGAGGCCCCAGACCGATCGTCGAGGACGAGGAATGGCTCAACCCCACCTGGCAGTATGACGGCTTCGACTCCATCGACCACGGCGTTGAGTTCGAGACCACGGGCGCACGCGTCTTCACGGTCACGTGGGACTCGCCGGGCTGGACGGAAGGCATCAGCATCGTCGAGCGACCACTCGTCGGCTACGCGGTTGTAGACGATGCCGAGGTCGCGGTGTGGGACGTCACCACCCGAAGCGGGTGGTCAAGGTTTATCGGCAAACCGATCACCGATGTCGAGCTGCACTACGTGCCGTGGGAGAGCCCAGCCGCCACCGGCTTCTGGTGTCCGAGAATCACCCTTACCATCGACAAGCACCGTATGCACCTGATCCTGGGCGAGGCTCGCGCACCCATCCTCACGCTGAGCTCATCAGCCGACAACGTGGCCGTCCTGTTCCCACCGCATGACCCACCGGGCTGGGCAGACGGCTCCAGCCCAGAGTTGAACAACCTTGACTGAGCCACCCAGAGCCCACATAGCGATTGATCATCTAACCGGTGTGTCACGCATCATCTGAACCTGATGCGTAACGGATCTGTGAAGCTAGGCACGCCTCGGGCCGATGCGACCGAGTCCCTCAGCGACGGCACGGAGCCACACGAGACCAGGCACGGAGACCAGGCAGCGATCTTGGGCAGGTGTCTTGGGAGCGATCTTGGCGGGCAGCGGTTGTGGCTGCGCTGCAGTAGCGTGTGCGGCCGTGGGTGCGAAGACGGCGCTGCTGATCTATGCGGACGGCGATGTGGCTCGGGCCTTGGATGACGCGGTCGAGCTGAACCGGGCGGCGACCGAGGCGCTCGTGACGCGGCTGTTCCCGGGGCTCAGTGTGGATGCGATCGAGGATGGCAACCTCGACTGGAATGTCTACGCACCGGACGATCTTCTTTACGCGGGGGTGTTCCCCCATCTAACGGTGGTGGTTTGCGCGACGGAGCTGGGCGAGATACGTCCCAGTCATGTGCGGCACGGGTGGCTAGCCGAGGGCGCCGGCCGGCGCGTGATCTTGCACTCGATGCATAGCGTTTCGGACTTCCTCGGGTTTGCGGTCTGGCGCGAGGACGGCACGCTGGAACGGGCGCTTTGCATGAGCCCGCGTCAGGGCATCGTGGAGGATCTCGGGGAGAGGCTGCCGTTCGAGGAGGAATACTGGGCCGGGCGGCATCCGGTCGAGGATGACGAAGACGACGAAGAGCCTTATCCGCTGCCGTTTCATCCACTCGACCTCGGCGAGGAGGCACTTTCGGCATTGTGCGGGTTCGTCCGAGAGGGCATCCCGCCGGAGGGGATGCCCGATGTGAGCCAGGTGCCGCTAGCCGGGTTCAGGTTGGGTAGGCCAAAGTTCACGCTGGAACGCTCGCACGGGCGCCCCATCGCGCAGCCTTCGAACGACGAGGTCCAAGCGCAGGTACGACGGCTCGGCAACGGACTCGACTACCTGATTGTCGATATGGGCGGCGAGAACTACCTCCAGGCCGCGGCCGGCGGTTACTGCGACATCCCAGCAGGGGTGTTCTGGGTGGAACGGCGCGAGGGTAGCCCGGATCGCCATTTCCGGTGTCAAGTCGACACTCTTGATGACGTAGCTGAGGTCTTCCGCGACTATCTGATGAACCAAGACAGCTGGTGTGGTCGCGAATGGGAGCAGATCTGGCTTTAGCCGGTCATGCTGACAGGCCAGCCAACCGAACTCCGATGCGGGTACTCGGCCGAGGCTAAGGAGGCGCCTGCATGCACGCGCGTCGGCCATCGCGTCCAGGAACAGCGGGCATGCACGCTCGTCGAGATGAGCTGAGGTTCCCCCGATTCTCCGGAGACTTGATTATGTGGATGGGTCCGGCTCGGAGTGGATCATAACTGGGTCGTGTTGGCGGTGCCAGATCTCTTCGTACTCCCCGGGCGAGAGACCACCGAGGCCTTCCTGGATGCGGCGCGGGTTGTACCAGCCGTCGATGTACTTCAGCAGGGCTGCCTCAGCCTCAGCGCGGGTGTTGAACTGGGTACCGGCCCAGTACATCAGCTCGGTCTTGATGGTCGACCATAGGTTTCCGCGATGGCGTTGTCGAAACTATCCCCGACGCTGCCGGTGGACGGGGCGATGCCCGCGTCGTGGAGACGCTGGGTGAACCGCAGCGCAGTATATTGGCAACCCTTGTCACTGTGATGAATCAACTGTCCATCATGGACTTTGCGGGACCGCATGGCATGGTCGAGGGCGGTGAGCACCAACTCGGTGTCTGCGCGGATGTCGGTAGCCCAGCCGACGACCTTGTTGGCGAACGCGTCCCGTACGCTGGCCAGCCACAGCACCCCTTCCCCGGTCGGGATCCGGGTCAGGTCGGCCACCCACAGCCGGTTCGGGGCGGTAGCGGTGAAGTCCCGGTCGACCAGGTCAGGTGCAGCGGTGTGACGGGGGTTCTGCTTGGTCGAGCCGCCCTTCCACCCCTTGCGCAGGAACGCGCCCTGCAGCCCGTTCTCACGCATGATCCGCTCGACGCGCTTGCGGCCGCACCGCACCCCTGACGACGCAGTTGCAGCCACACCCGCGGCGAGCCGTACGTCGCGGCGAACTCGTGCGAAGAGCGGATCTTGACAATCATCTCCAACAACTCGGCATCCTCCAGTTGTCGACGACTGGGCGCGGCCCGGCGGGTCCGCCAGTCGTAGTAGGTCGAGGGAGCAATGCCAAGGACCCGCAGCACGAGATCGACCGGGAAGTCATGGCGTCGACGAAGCTCATGACATCCTCCGGGTCGGGCCGATCTCCGACGCGAAATAGGCGCTGGCGGCCCGTAACACGTCATTGATCCGCCGCAACTCCGCGACCTCACGACGCAGCTGCCGGTTCTCCTCAAGCATGTCGGTGGTGGGCCGGTCATGGCGCTGGCCGCGGTCGGTCTCGTCCTGGCGGATCCAGTTCCGTAAGGCCTCGGGATGGACGTTGAGCTGCTCGGCCAACCGGCGGATCACCGGCTTCGGATCTGACTCCCGGTACAGGCGCACCGCCCGTTCACGCAGCTCGTCCGGGTACTTCCTGGGGGCAACCACGATGGCTTCCTTCCTCGGTTCACAAGATCAAACCTGGTTTGGAAGTCTCCGGTCAACCGGGGGAAGCTCAGAGCCGACACGTCGACCCCACGGCGACTCGGCACGAGCGGTGGAATGCGGTCCCGAACTAGCAGTAAGCTCGAGCACCATGATCGTCTAGCCGGAGGTGTCACCGATCAACTGAGCCCGATCCGTCACGCATCAAGTGGTCCACGGCACGGCCCCGGCACTTGCCCCCGGCACTGTCTTATTCCGGTTGATGCTTTGCGCGGCGGCCTCGGCTGACGCTTGACATGATCGAGTCGCGCGTCGGCTTCCGATGCCACCGACCGGCCGCCCCGGGATCTTCGAGGACCATGACCTCGTCGGTCCGGAAGGCGACGCGCTTCAAGAGATGACCCGCTCGATGCGGCAGAACACCGCCTCGCCAAGGGCGTGCCACATCGGCACTCGTGGCCGTCGGGCTCATGCAGCCTCACAGCCGGGATCTCAGCACGTCGACCTCGCAGCCTGGCGAGAACGGGTCGAAGCCGTGCTCGACCAGCCAGCGGATGACCACCAGGCTCCGCCAGGACCACCACGCGCGGATCACGTCGAGGTCGACGTCGGTGCCGTAGCCGGCGACGACGTAGCCGAGCTGCGCCTCGTGTCCCAGCGTCATGATGGCGAGGTCGTACAGGGCATCGCCCTGGCCCGCCTCGGACCAGTCGATCACGCCGGTGATCTCGTCACCGTCGACGAACACGTGGTCCACCTGCAGGTCGCCGTGCGTGAACACCGGGTTCCACGGCCGGAGCGCAGCCTCGGCGACCCGGCGGTTGCGGGTGACCAGGTCGGTGGGAAGGACGCCGTTCGTGAGGAGCCACTCGCATTCGCCGTCGAGGCGCAGAGCGATGTCGTCGAGGCTGCGACCGGGCCATGGCGGCAACCGCGCGTCGTGCAGCATCCGTGCGGCGGCACCCGCCGCCGCCCACGCTGCCGACGACGCGGTCGACGGCTCGCCGAGGCGGCCGAGTGCCATCCCTGGAACGGCGGCGAGCGCGAGCACGGGCGGCTTGCGCCACAGGACCTGCGGAGTGGGGATCGGTGCCAGGGCCATCGCCTCGACCTCGACGTCGGTGCGCGTCTGATCAGCGTCGATCTTCAGGAACACGTCGCCGACACGTAGGGTCGCGCGCTCGTTATGAGCTACGACGACCTCGACCTCCTCCACGTCGGCCATTGTTGCGGGGATGACCACCGACGTCGCCAGGTTTATCGCGTGTGACTGCGCGGTTGACTGCGTCCCGCTGCCCGACGGCCGTTGCGCGCCACCAACCGCTGACGGACGAGCACTGCCTCGGTCCGGCCGCGACCTCGGCCCGTGGATAGTGAAGTCCAAAGTGCATGTCGTCGCGGTTGGTGACCTCGGCACGACCGAGGCTGTCGCCCATGACGCGGCCGTGCTCAAGTCGTCTGGTTGCAGGTCGTACCACAGTTGTCCATTGCCTCGGCGCGCCGACTCGCTCACGTCGGCATGACCGGAGGTGTCTGACGTACATTCGCCGGGCGGCGTCGGGTGCCGCGAGTGCGTAATGATCTTGTGATGCATCAGCCGAGGCCGAAGCGTCAAACATCATGCGAGACCAGGCAGGCAAGGCCACGTGTGCAAGGCCACGTGCATGCCCGACTCCGGGTGATGCTTAGTACCGTGGCCTTGGCTGATGCTTGACCGGACGAACGAAGAACGAAGCAGTCGTGACCCTGAACCCGCCGCATGAAGTTTCGCCGGCTTGCGAATCGTGAAACCATGAGGATGTGACTGACTCGCCAGAAACGAACGATCAACCCGCCGGTTCCTTGATCCTTGGTTTGTTGGGTTACCCGCTCCTCGCGTTCATGTTGAGGTGCGACGTAACGGAACTCGACTCCCTGCTGTCTGACGGCTCCGTGCGCAACGCAGAACAGACGAAAGTGATCACCACGCTAACTACGCGCCTTTCAGAGTTCGCGGACACTTTAGCCGACGTCACTCCGGCTCCGTTCCTCAGTTGGTTAATGGAAATCGATGAGACAGGCCGAACCAGGGCCGCCGTCCTTCGGGGCCTAGACTCGCCCGAAATTGAGGCACCCACCTCTAACGCGGATGATCTTCAGCGCGCAATTGTAGACTTAGCCCAAGCTTCATATCCGGCGCTATTGCTTCCAAGTGATTTGCCACCATGGGTCACGTCCGACGTGCAATTCCTCGTTGAGCAGAGTGATCCGCGCTTCACCGATATCGTTCGAGAGCTGCCCCAGTCGCAAGTGTTTATCGCCGCAGCCGAATTAGATGAGCGTTTGATTGCCGCCTTCTCCCGGAGCCACCCTCAACACGGCCGGTGGGCTGCGGTCTATCTCAATAGTGGGCACGGTGGGCCCGTTTTTCTCAAGGATCTAGCGGGGCTGATCCTTCGGGCAGCCTGGCGGCGTGCGCAGGCTAAGGGTTCGACGACGGACGAGGACCTGGCCAAGGAGGCGCTGGAGCAGCTCGGGGTTTCCCGAATGGTCTTGTCTGGCCGTACCGCTCAGGTGGTGGCGCGCGTAGCGTTCGCCGGTGTACACCTGGCGCCCGGCACGAAGCTTGATCTCGGACAGGACGGGGTAGTTCGGTCGGCGTCAGAAGAAGATCGGAGACATGCTCCCGCAAGCGTGCGCCAGCAGCTGCAGGGCGCCGCTGATGCTGAAGGCAATCGCGTGACGATCAACTACGACGGTGACGTTGTTCTAGAGTATCCGTATCCTTATAAAGCATGGATTCCCCGCCCCTCAGACGACGTCTCTTCGTGGCAAGAAAAGGTTCCGCGACCGGCCGATCTTGACCGGGTGCTCCTGCGCCTGCGGATGAGTCTCTTACTTGCAGCCGAGCGTCAACCAAGAGTGCATGTCGTCCCAACATGGCAATACGTCGACGAGCCCTTGAACAGTATGATGGGACCCCATTCGAGCGATCCCCGTATCGGCTC
>JBKPDY010000152.1:0-22897 GCA_046728155.1 Actinomycetota bacterium | reverse complement strand
TGCTCGCTGATCCGCCTCCGCAAGCGTCGGCGAATTGCTCGAGTCCGGCGTAGCCTCCCGGCATGCCGACCGCCGTGCTCTTCGATCTGTACAACACTCTTGTTGACGGGGGCGATCGTGAGGCGACCGCATTGTACGCGGCGTTGGCGGCGGACCTCGGTGTCGAACCCGAGCTGTTCGAACGACTCTGGCGTCGATCCTGGCCTGCCCGCTCGACGGGCGGGTACGGCGATGCCGACGCGACCATGCGTGCGGTCGCGGCGCTCGCAGGTGGGCACCCGAGCGATGCGGCGGTACACCTTGCATGCGTGCGGCGGATGGCGTTTCAGCGCCGGCTGCTGTGGCCGCGACCGTCAACGCTGGAGACGCTGGACACATTGCGCGCGGGCGGCTGGCGGACCGCAGTCGTCTCCAACTGCACATACGAGACTGCGTCGCTGTGGAGGTCGACCCCGCTGGCCCCTCGCTTCGACGCCACCGCGTTCTCGGTCGAACTCGGCGTGGCCAAGCCCGATCCGGCCATCTTCCTCGCCGCCTGCGCCGCGATTCGGGTGGCGCCGACCGATTGCCTGTATGTCGGCGACGGAGCCGATGACGAGCTGCCGGCGGCCGCTGCGCTGGGAATGAGCGTGATACAGACGGAAGAGTTCAAGCCGGCGAGCGGGGTTTGGCCGGGTCAGCGGATCAGGGCGGTCGGCGAACTGCTCACCGGTCAACCGGCGAGAAGTCCCACGAGTGAGGCGACCTGGTGATCAGATCGGCGGGCGGCTCACGGAACGGCTCGGGATGGCTGCGCCATTTGCTGATGACGACAAGACGGTAGTCCGGCGACGAGTAGACCTCGGTGGAGATGTGCAACGGGCTGACCTCGATCGCCGGTACAGCCACCTCGCAGACCCACGAAAGCAGGTCGGTGAAGGTCCGCTGCTGCGCCTGTACCTCCCACATCCGAACGATCACCGCAGCCCTCCGCGTTCTCTGCCGCCTGCTCGCCTCCGCGCTCGCTGCGCTCCTCACGATGCTCGCTCGCTGTCGGCTCTCTGCCGTCTGCTCGCCTCCGCGCTCGCTGCGCTCCTCACGATGCTCGCTCGCTGTCGGCTCGATCCACACGTTTACACGGAGACGGTCGTCACCGGAAGGGCCGAGTCGGCGCCGATGTCGAGCCGGCTCGGCGGCGTTCCCGCCGCGACCAGATGAGACCCGAGCGCGGCCACCATCGCGCCGTTGTCGGTGCACAGTTCCGGCCGCGGCATTCGCAATGCGACGCCTTCGACCTCGGCCCGCTCCGCGGCCAGCGATCGCAGCCGGGAGTTGGCGGCCACCCCGCCGCCGATCACGAGGGTGCGCACGCCGTGCAACCGGCAGGCCGCGAAGGCCTTCGCGGTCAGCACGTCGCACACGGCCTCCTGAAAGCTCGCCGCGACGTCCGCCACCGGCACTGGCTCGCCGGCCCGTTCACGCGCCTCCACCCAGCGGGCGACCGCGGTCTTGAGGCCGGAGAAGGAGAAGTCGAGCCGGTGGGCGGCGCGGTCCCGCGGACCCGTCAATCCGCGGGGGAACGCGATCGCCGAAGCGTCCCCGTCGCGGGCCGCGCGGTCGATCGGCGGGCCACCCGGGAAGGCCATCCCGAGCAGTCGGGCCACCTTGTCGTACGCCTCTCCGGCGGCGTCGTCGATGGTCGCCCCGAGCGGGATGACGCCACCCGCGAGGTCCTCGACGAGCAGTAGTGACGAGTGTCCGCCCGAGACGAGCAGCGCGACCACGGGTTCGGTGAAGGCGCCGTGCTCGAGCGTGTCCACCGCGACGTGAGCGGCCAGGTGGTTCACCCCGTATATCGGCTTCTCGGCCGCGATCGCGTACCCCTTGGCCGCCGCCACGCCGACCAGCAATGCCCCGGCCAAACCGGGACCCGCGGTGACGGCGATGGCGTCCACGTCAGAGAGACCGACTTCGGCCGCATCCAGCGCGCGGCGCATGGTCGGCAGCATCGCCTCCAGGTGGGCCCGACTCGCCACCTCGGGAACCACGCCGCCGAACCGCGCGTGCAATTCCACACTGGACGCCACCGCGTCGGCCAGCAGGGCCGTCCCACGCACAATGCCGATGCCGGTCTCGTCGCACGACGTCTCGATTCCGAGCACGAGCGGCTGGATCATGTCAGCTGCCCGGTCATGGCTCGTCTCGGCGCATCACGAGCGCGTCGGTGTTGCTCGGCTGGTAGTAGCCGCGACGCAGGCCGACCACGGCGAAGCCGTACGCGTCATAGAGGCTCTGCGCAGGCTTGTTGTCGGCCGCCACCTCGAGCAGGACCGACCTGGCCCCGCGGCTACGGGCGTACTCCAACAGGGACTCAAGGATCAGCCGGCCGATCCCGCGGCGCTGATGGTCACGGCGTACGGCGATGTTGTTCACCCAGGCCTCCGTCGGCCCGGTCACCGCCACACCGCCGTACCCCACGAGATCCTCCGCCTCGAACGCCGCCACGTAGTGGTGACCGTTGGCCAGCTCGTTCCAGAACATGGCGGCGCTCCACCGTTCCGCGCCGAACAGGTCGGACTCGAGCGTCAGCACATCGTCGATGTGCCACCAGCGCAGCCGTCCGACCGAGACTCCGTCGAGTGTCATTGCCGGACGAGCTTTCGAGCGGCGGGTTCCCTGGCGTCGGGGCGCCGTAGATAGATCGGCGTCAGCGATTCGGTTGGCGCTCCACTGTGGACGCGATCGGCGGCCATCCACGCCAGTGCCGTCGCCTTCGGATACCTCGGCTCCCTCTGTACGGGTAGGTCTCGTTCCAGAGCCGAGGCGGCGTCTCCAACCGCCACCTGCGGGGTGAATCCCTCGGCTCGCAGCAGGCCCGGTACATCCTCCGGCCGGCTTACCGCCGGTCCCAGCGATCGCACGCCATCCTCGTACGCGGCCCAGTAGACCTCCTTGCGGCGAGCATCGGTCGCGACCACGACCGCCCCTGTCGTCGCGACCCCGATCCCGTCGAGAGAGCAGACGCCGTACGTCGGCTTGCCCAGCGTCTGACCGAAAGCCGCCGCTGTCACCAGCCCGACCCGCAGTCCGGTGTACGGTCCCGGACCCAGCCCGGCGACCACGGCGGCAAGATCGGCTGGCCGCGCGCCGGCCTCGGCCAGCACATCCGCGATCTCTGGGCCCAGCAGCTCGCCGTGCGCCCGGGCGTCGACCTTGACGTGCTCGGCCACGCCGGCGACCTGCCCGACGGCGGGTACCCGGACGATCGCGGCGGTGACCGCCGGCGTCGAGGTGTCCACCACGAGTACGAGCATTCCTGCACCCTAACCAGCCAGTTCGGAGGCCGACCGGCGCCTCCGGGAGCTAGCGGGACCTTCGGCGCGCAGTGTCCCAGAGTCGCCATGGCAGCCAATGATGATCGCTGTTGGCGCACACGGGAGGAAGCTGACCGCGACCGACCGTACGCTGACGCCGATCTTGCTAGGCGGCGGCACGCGTGTGCGATTGCGGAACGATCTGCCCTGCAGTAAAGCCGAGAACTATGTCCAATTGATGGAGGCGGTGTTCCTGCTCGGGCGCCTCCCGGCTTGGGGTACGACTCTCGGCTCACGGGTGCAGCGCCAGCCAAAGGTATACATCGTCGACGCAGGCGTGATGGCGTGGTTGCTCAAACTGACACCCGAGAAGGTAGCCCAGAACGATCCCTCCGTTCTCTCTGACTATGGCCATCTCGTGGAGACCTTCGCGGTACGCGAGATCCTCGCTCAGGCGAGCTGGTGGGAGGCACCGGTCTCGGCCGGCCATTTCAGGTCCAACACCGGCGACGAGGTCGACCTAGTTCTGGAGCGCGATGACGGACAGGTTGTCGCGTTCGAAGTCAAGGCGGGCACCCGGATCCACGCCGAGGACCTCCGAGGTATGCGCACCTTGAGGTTTCGGCTTGGCAAGCGGCTCGAGGCGGCCGTTGTCCTCTACACCGGCGCGCACGTCTACTCGCTGGAGGACAGCACCGATGCCGCTCGATGCACTGTGGACGGTTACGGCGCCGGGGCGGTGAGACGGTCCGCCCAGTCGGCGCCGACCGGAACCAGTTCGACGACTCGAGACTCGTCGTCGCGCCGGTCGATCCGGACCAGCAGATGAGCGTCGGCGAGCTGCTCGACCTTGCCCTCGCCCCACTCGACCACGGTGACCGAATCGGCGATGCTCTCGTCCAGGTCGAGATCGTCCACTTCGGAGACTCCGCCGAGGCGGTACGCGTCGACATGGACCAGCGGCAGCCGCCCGCCCCGGGTCCGGTCCGGCGGATGCACTCGGGAGATCACGAACGTTGGCGACGTCACCTCACCGCGCACGCGTAGCCCCGCGCCTATGCCGCGGGTCAGCACTGTCTTTCCGGAGCCGAGCGGCCCATCCAGGATCACCAGATCGCCGGCGCGCAGGAGCGCCGCCAAACGGCGGCCAAACTCCATCGTGTCGTCCACAGTGGGCAGTTCCACCTTCACGGTGTCGCCAGGCCACGGACGAACGGCAGGAACACGGCGTTGACGGCCTCGTGCCGCTCCAGCAGGACCACGTGTCCGGCCCGCGGGACGACAACCAGCTGTGCCTCGGGCAGCACCGCACAGATGGCCTCGGAGTGCTCGACGGGGGTCAGGAGATCCTCCTCGCCGCACATCACAAGCACTGATATGTCGGTCATCGCACCAAGCGCCATCGTCTTGTCGTGTGTGTACAGAGCTCGCAGATACCGGGCCATCGACTCGGTCCGGGTGGCGGCGTTCATCCGCTCGACATATGAAACCAGCGATGGACTGACGTGCTCCGAGCCGAAGCCGTATCGCCGGGTCAACAGTCGGGCCAGGTCGGACGACGCCTCGCGGGCGCGGTCGAGCATGCCGGCGGTCACCCACCCCGCGCCTGAGACCAGTGGCAGCAACGGTTTGCGGAAGCGGACCAGCACCTGCGGCAAGCCGAAGCTCACACCGCTGATCTTGCCCGCCGACGTGGAGATCAGCATCGCGCCGGCGACTCGACCGTCCGGTTTGAACAGTTCGGGGTACGAGTCGGCCAGGGCCATGATGGCCATACCGCCCATCGAATGCCCCACCAGCAGCACCCGGCCGGTCGGTGCGGTCGCCTCGATCACCTGCCGCAGCACCGACCCGAGCAGGTCGACGGTGTACTCGCCCCGCTCCAGCCGGCCCGACCGGCCATGTCCAGGCTGGTCGTAGAGCACCTGGCGCACGCCCGGCATTGTTCGGAGGGCCTGACGCTGGAAGTGGAAGGTGCCCAGGTCGAGGCAGAAGCCGTGGGCGTAGACGACCGTCAGCGGGGACTGGGGGTTGCCGTCGAGCTCGGCGTGCAGTGCGATGCCCTCGGTCGTGGCGATGGTGCGGTACTCATCCGCCCCGAGTTCCCCGAACGGCTCGTCCTCGTACGGGTCGGGCTCGCTTCTACGGCGGCGGCGGCGCTGCAGGACGAAGCGCTCGGCCGCGACGCCTGCCGCCACTCCGGCCGCGGCCGCCGCCGCGCCGACCAGCGTGCCGATGAGGCCGGCATTCGCGCGACGCGACCGGCCGGCGGAAGCGCCCGGAGGGGCCGGCTCCGGCGGGGTCATCCGGGCATCTCCGCTGCTCCCGTCAGCTCGTCGTAGACCCGCGGGACCCGAGCGCTGCCCATCCTGGTTACGATCTCGTAGTTGATCGTGCCAGTCGCTGCGGCCCAGTCGTCGGCCGTGGGTTCGCCGTCGTCACCCGGCCCGAACAACACGGCCACATCGCCGGCGGCCACCTCATCGTCGCCGCAGTCGAGCACGATCTGGTCCATGCAGACCCGGCCGGCGATCGTCCGGTTGGCCCCGGCCAGCCGGACCCGGCCGGCGTTGCTCGCCACACGCGGCACCCCATCGGCGTACCCGAGCGGCACCAGAGCGAGCGTCGCCGGGCGGGCCGTCGAGTACGTGTGCCCGTACGAGACGCCCTGGCCGGCCGGGACACGCTTGGTCAACACCACCCTGGCGCGTACGGACATCGCCGGGCGCAGCCCGAAGCCACGCCCTCGCACCGGCGAGAGCCCGTACATGGCGATGCCTGGCCGGACGAGGTCGAAATGGGCGTCCGGACGGGTGAGCGTAGCCGCGGAGTTGGCGATGTGCCGCACCGAGGGCCTGATGTCGAACCGCTCCGCGACCGCCAGCCCGTCAACGAACACGGCCAGCTGCGCGTCTGTGGTGGGATGGTCGGGTAGGTCGGCATGGACGAGGTGGCTCCACACTCCGACGACCTGGATGGACCCGTCGGCCTGTGCCTTCGCCGCGGCTTCGCAGAGCTCGGCCCAGTCGGCTGGTGTGGCTCCGCCCCGGGCGAGGCCGGTGTCGAGCTTCAGGTGAACCCGGGCCGTCCGGCCGGCCCGGCGTGCCGCGGTGACGATCTCGCCGAGCAGAGCGGGTGCCGATGCGGAGAGATCCACATCCACGGCTAACGCCTCTTGCAGCGGAAGCCCTGGTGCCAGCAACCACGCCAGGACCGGCTGCGTAAAGCCGGCCGACCGGAGGGTCAGCGCCTCGTCCAGGGTGCACACCCCGAGCCAGGCCGCCCCGCCAGCTACCGCCGCTCGGGCCGCGGCGAGTATCCCGTGCCCGTAACCGTCGCCCTTGACGACGGCCATGACCTGGGCCTTCGTCCCACCACGCAGGCGAATGACGTTCGCCCGGATCGCCTCCAGATCGACCCGGATCTCCGCCTGCCGCATGACCTCAGCGTAACCGGACCCCCGGCGTTCGCGTCGCCCGCCCGGCTACGCGAATCAGTATAAATTACCCACAGTGGCGGGAATCGCCGCAGCTACGTCCGAGGCCGTGACGGGAGCGGTGTTTCCGCCCAGACCGCCTTGAGCACGGCGGCCCGCGAGGCCGTGCACGAAGGCGGCCGCTATCGCCGCCCGATCGGCCGGGAGGCCGGCGGCGAGGAGGGAGACGAGCAGTCCCGCCAGCACGTCCCCGGTCCCGGCCGTCGCCAGTGCCGGGGTGCCGGTCGGGTTGGCCCACGCAGTGCCGTCGGGGGTGGCGACGATTGTACGGTCGCCCTTGAGCAGCACGATGATGCGTAGACGGCCGGCCAGCTGACGCGCGGCCTCGACGCGATCGGGTCCGACCTCGTCACCGGCGATCCGCGTGAACTCCCGGTCGTGCGGGGTTACCACGGTCGGGGCCTCGCGCTGGCGTAGCCAGCTGGTCATGTGGCCGTCCCCGAGCATGGTCAGGGCGTCCGCGTCGAGCACCACTGGAACCGAAGTTCCGAGTACGGCTCGCAGCTCCTCGTACGCGCGCTCGTCCGTGCCCAGACCGCAGCCACAGAGCCACGCCTGCACCCGGCCGGTCTCCGCCACCCGGCCCGACACGATCACGGACGGGTGAGCCCGGACCACGTCGTCGGCCAGCGGACCGGAGTAGCGGACCATGCCGGCCGGGCCGCCCAGCGCTCCGGCGACCGACAGCAGAGCGGCCCCGGGGAACTGCAGGGAGCCGGTGGCGAGGCCGGCGACGCCGCGCGTGTACTTGTCGGACAACGCGTTCGGCCGCGGCCACCAGCGCACGATGTCGGCCGCGTCCGGTACCCAGACCGCGGGCGGCGCGTCCAGCCACGGCAGACCGATGTCGACCAGATCCACGAGCCCCGCCAGCGTGGCGGCCTGGCCGACGACGAGCGCCGGCTTGAGGCAGCCGAACGTCACGGTCACATCCGCCCACACGGCTGGGCCCTCAACCGCCCCCGAGTCGACGCCGACACCGCTGGGTACGTCGACGCTCACCACGATGGGTCTGTCCCCTGTGGATGTTCTGAGCTGGCCAAGCTGGCCCACGACATCAGCCGCCTCCCCGCGCAGACCGCCCTGGGCACCGATGCCGACGATCCCGTCGACCACAAGGTCTACTGTGGACGGAAGGCTGGCCGTGACCTGGCCGCCCGCCTCGTGTAACGCCCGCAGCCCTGCCTCGTGCGCGCGCCCCGGATTGAGAAGCAGTCCCCGCACCCGCGCTCCGCGGCGGGCCAATGACGCGCCGGCGAAGAGAGCGTCGCCGCCGTTGTTGCCGGCGCCGGCGATGAGAAGCACCTCAGTTCCGTACACACGGCCGCGATCGCCGAGCAGGGCGGCGCATCGCCGGGCCAGCCCCGCGGCGGCCCGCTGCATGAGGGTGTTCTCCGGCACCGTCGCGAGGAGCTGCTTCTCCGCCGCGCGGATATCGACCGACCGCCAGGCTGCCCGCATCGCTACGCCTCCGCCCGTGGATACTTCAGTCCCGCTCCGCGACCACCATGGCGGACGCGATACCGCCATCGTGGGACAACGACAGATGCCACCGGCTGACCCCGCGTTCGGCGGCCACAGCCGCGACCGAGCCGGAGACCGTCAGCCACGGCCGCCCGTCGCCGTCGGTCACGATCTCGCAGTCGTGCCAGTGCAGCCCGCTCGGTGCACCAAGTGCTTTGGCCACCGCCTCCTTCGCGGCGAAGCGGGCGGCCAGCGACTCCGGCGGGCGCGGGTTTCCGGAGTCCGTGAAGCGTTCGGCCTCGGTGAAGAGCCTTTCGGCGAGCAACGGTGTGCGTTCGATCGCCCCCACGAAGCGGTCGACCAGCACGACGTCCATGCCGACGGACACGATCACCCCAGGAAGCCTATGGGTAGCGCGGGCGGTCAGCCAGCCGCTCGGCTCAACGGGCCGGCGCATGCTCGAGTGCGAGCCGCAAGCCAAAACCGACGAAGACGACGCCGCTGATCGCTTCCAGCCGTCGCGCCACCGTCGGTCGGTCCAGCCACGCCCGGGCGCGGCCGACGGCCAGCACCAAGGTGGTCAGCCACATCATGCCTTCGACCGCATGGATCGCCCCCAGTGCGAGGGAGCCGCCGAGTGCGGGTACGCCCGGCGGGAGAAAGGCGGGCATCACCGACAGGTAGAAGGCGCCCACCTTGGGATTGAGAAGATTCGTGGTCAGGCCCGTGCGCCAGGCCCGGACCGGGGAATGCCGGCGCACCCCGCCGACGTGGCCCGAGGGGACGGGCTGACGGGATCGCCACAGCGCCCGTACGCCGAGCCATAGCAGGTACGCGGCGCCGGCCGCGCGCAGTATCTCGAACGCCAGCCGCGACGCGGCGAGAACCGCTGTGACACCCAGTGCGCTGACCGTGGCCCAGATCAGGCAACCAAGGACGATGCCGGCCACTGTCGCGAAGCCGGCCGTCCGTCCGGCTGATGCGGCGGTGCGCAGGACGAGAAGGGTGTCCACGCCCGGCGTGATCGTCACCACCGCCGCGAAGATCGCGAAACCGAGGAACGAGTGGGTCACTCGACGGTGACCGACTTCGCCAGGTTGCGGGGCTGGTCGACATCGTGGCCACGGGCAGTGGCGATCTCGCACGCCAGCACTTGCAAGGGAACCGTCGTCACGAGCGGCGCCAGCAGGGTCGGCGTCACCGGTACCTCGATGAGGTGGTCGGCGAAGCGGCGCACCGACTCATCTCCGCGCTCCGCGATGATGACCGTCCTCGCCCCCCGGGCCCGAACCTCCTGGATGTTCGACATGATCTTGTCGTGCATCACGGAGCCGTACGGGGACGGGACCACACAGACCACGGGGGTTCCCTCGTCGATCAACGCGATCGGCCCGTGCTTCAGTTCGCCGGCTGCGAACCCTTCCGCATGCATGTAGGCCAGCTCCTTGAGCTTGAGCGCACCTTCGAGGGCGACCGGATAACCCACGTGCCGGCCGATGAAGAGCACGGATCGCGACTGAGCCATCCCCCGGGCCAACTCCTGGACCCCTTCGATCGTCTCCAGTACCTCCTCGACCGCCCGCGGCATCGCCTGCAACTGCCCCAGCACCGTTCGGATCTCGTCCGGGTACATGTTGCCCCGGACCTGGGCGAGGTGAAGGCCGACGAGGTAGCAGGCGACAAGCTGGGTGAGGAAGGCCTTGGTCGATGCGACCGCCACCTCCGGTCCGGCGTGGGTGTACAGGACCGCGTCCGACTCGCGCGGGATCGTGGAGCCGTTCGTGTTGCAGATCGCCAGCACCCGCGCCTTCTGCTCCCGGGCGTGGCGCAGGGCCATGAGCGTGTCCATCGTCTCGCCCGACTGGGAGATCGCCACGACCAGCGTCGAGCGGTCCAGCACCGGGTCGCGGTAACGGAACTCGCTGGCCAGCTCGACCTCGCACGGGATGCGGGTCCAGTGCTCGACGACGTACTTCGCCACCAGGCCGGCGTGGTAGGCCGTCCCGCAGGCCACGATGTAGACCTTCTCGACATCGCGGATGTCCTCTTCGGAGATGCGCATCTCGTCGAGTTGCAGCGTCCGTCCGTCCTCGGCGAGCCGGCCCCGCAGAGTATCGGCCACGGCCCGCGGCTGCTCCGCGATTTCCTTGAGCATGAAGTAGTCGTAGCCGCCCTTCTCGGCGGCCGAGGCGTCCCAGTCGACGTGGAAAACCTTGCCCTGGGCCGGATTCCCTGCGAAGTCGGTGATCTCGATCAGATCCGAGGTGATGAGGACGACCTGGTCCTGGCCCAGCTCGACCGCCTCGCGGGTGTGCTCGATGAAGGCGGCCACGTCGCTAGCGAGGAAGTTCTCAGCCCCGCCGCGCCCGACCACGAGCGGGGAGTTGCGCCGGGCCCCCACGACGGCGTGCGGAGTGTCGGCGTCCACGGCGAGCAGGGTGAACGCTCCCTCCAGCCGCTGGCAGACCCGCCGCATCGCCTCGGCGAGCAGTCGGGCCTGGTCGATCCTCGCGAGGTCTGGGCCGGCCTTTGTCCGCAGCGCGGTCAGCTCGCTGTCGAGCAGGTGCGCGGCGGTCTCCGTATCGGTGTCACTGCTGAACTCGACACCGCTGGCCTCGAGTTCGGCCCGCAGCCGGGCGAAGTTCTCGATGATTCCATTGTGGATGATCGCGATGCGACCGTCGCGGGACAGATGCGGGTGCGCGTTGCGGTCCGTCGGTCCGCCGTGAGTCGCCCACCGGGTGTGCCCGATGCCGGTGGTCGCCTGCTCGAAGCCGTCGCCGGGCCCGCCGTCGGCCAACGCCCGCTCGAGGTTGACCAGCTTTCCCGCCCGCTTGCAGGTGAGCAGCGTGTCGTCGCTGACCATCGCCACGCCGGCCGAGTCGTAGCCGCGGTACTCCAGCCGACGCAGGCCGTCCAACACGATCGAGAGCGCGGAGCGCGCCCCGACGTACCCCACGATTCCGCACATGGCCGGTAGCCTAGCGGACCTCCGCACACCAGGCCTGCGCAGAATCCTGACTTTCGCGCAGCCGACTTGAGCGAAACCCGCCCGCTGCCGAGTTTGTACCGTTGCATCTGGCTCCGCCGACCCGCCTATGTCGGAAATGTCGGCCAGGTCGAGGTCGAAGATCCGTTTCCTCCGCGAGAATGGCGAGATTACTGCACGATTGCGCGGAGGAAACGGATCACCGGACCGGCGGCTCGGGACGGACACCGAGTCGGCCCGGGACAGAATGGGCCATGACCTTTGTCGCCCGTCCGGATCCGTTGGTGGAGCGGATGCGCTCCTTCGGCACCACGATCTTCGCGGAGATGTCCGCTCTGGCAGTACGGACGGGGTCGGTCAACCTGGGTCAGGGCTTTCCCGACACCGACGGGCCACCGCAGATGCTCGAAGCCGCGGTCGATGCGATCCGGACCGGTCGGAACCAGTACCCGCCGGGCCGGGGCGTCCCGGAGCTTCGCTCGGCGGTCGCCGAGCAGCAGGAACGGTCGTGGGGACTGACGTACGACCCGGAGACCGAGATCGTCGTGACGGCCGGGGCGACCGAGGCCATCGCCGCGTCGATCCTCGCGCTGTGCGAGACGGGTGATGAGGTCGTCGCGTTCGAGCCCTTCTACGACTCGTACGCCGCCTGCATCAGTCTCGCGCACGGCGTCCGTCGGCCGGTGACCCTGCGACCCGGGCCGGACGGACGCTACGCGTTCAACCCGGATGAGCTTCGAGCGGCGTTCTCCCCGCGCACCCGCCTCGTGCTGCTCAACTCCCCGCACAACCCGACCGGAAAGGTCTTCACCGCGGCGGAGCTGGACCTCATCGCCGAGCTGTGTCGGGAGTACGACGCGATCGCGATCACGGACGAGGTCTACGAGCATCTCGTCTACACCGACGCGTCCGGTCCCCACCTCCCGCTCGCCTCCCTGCCCGGCATGCGCGAACGGACCCTGCGGATCTCCTCGGCGAGCAAGACGTTCTCTTGCACAGGATGGAAGGTCGGCTGGGTCAGTGGGCCACCGGCGCTGGTTGCCGCGGCGCTACGGGTCAAACAGTTCCTCACATTCGTCAACGGCGCTCCGCTGCAGCCGGCGGTGGCTGTCGCGTTAGGACTGTCCACCGAGTACACCGAACCCCTCCGCGAGGACCTTCAGCGCCGCCGCGACCTCCTCGTGGCCGGACTGGCCGACGCCGGATTCGGTGCGCTGACCCCGGAGGGCGGATACTTTGTCACCGCGGACATCACGCCGCTGGGCGGCACTGACGGAGTCGAGTTCTGCCAAGCCCTGCCGCGGCGCTGTGGCGTGGTGGCCATCCCGACCCAGGTCTTCTACGACAACGTGGACGCGGGCCGCCACCTGATCCGCTTCACGTTCGTCAAGCGCGGCGAGGTTCTCTCCGAGGCGATCGATCGGCTCCGCTCGCTGCGCTGACCGGCATGGTGTTGGTCGGCACGCGGTGCTCACCCGGTCGGGCAAGCGGGGTCAGCCGGCGGCCCGGACCTCGTCGGCGATCCGATGGGCCACCGCATCGGCGATCTCGGCCGTCCCGGCCTCCACCATCACCCGTACCAGCGGCTCTGTCCCGGATGGACGGAGCAGGACGCGTCCCGTGCCATGCAAGGATGCTTCGGCCTCGGCCACGGCGGCCAGGACGGCTGGCGCGGAGACTGCGGCTGACTTGTCGAAGACCCGCACGTTCACCAGCTTCTGGGGCAGTTTGGTCATGATGGACGCTAGGTCGGCCAGCGGCCGGCCGGTCTCGGCCATCCGACCCATTAGGTGCAGGGCGGTCAGGATACCGTCGCCGGTCGTGGCGAACGCGGGCAGAATGATGTGTCCACTCTGCTCGCCACCGAGCGCAAGACCCTTGGCGCGCAACGTCTCGAGCACATACCGGTCGCCAACAGCCGTTTCGAGCAAGGTGATCCCATGCTTCTGCATGGCCAGGCGCAGACCGAGGTTGCTCATCACCGTCGCCACCAGCGTGTCGGCAGTCAGCGTGCCGGCTTTGTGCATGGCGACCGCGACGATGGCCATGATCTCGTCACCGTCGACCACCGCGCCCGATGCGTCGACCGCGAGCGCCCGGTCGGCGTCCCCGTCATGGGCAATGCCGAGATCGGCGCCGTGCTCGACGACGGCCGCCCGTACGGCCTCGAGATGGGTGGACCCGCACCCGTCGTTGATGTTGTGCCCATCCGGTTCGGCGTTGATGACGGTCACGTGAGCGCCGGCGTCCTGGTACGCCTGCGGCGCGACCTCGCTCGCGGCGCCATTGGCGCAGTCCACGACGACCCGGATGCCGGTCAGCCGTCGCGGTGTCGAGTCGACGAGGTGCTTGACGTAGTGGTCCGCTCCGTCAACGAGGTCGTGCACCCGGCCGACCCCCGCGCCGATGGGCCGATGCAAGCGGTCGGTCGCCGACATGACCGCCTCGATGCGTTCTTCGACCTCGTCCGGCAGCTTGTGGCCGCCGGCCGCGAACAGCTTGATGCCGTTGTCCGGCATGGGGTTATGCGAGGCGGACAGGACGACGCCGATGTCGGCGCCGGCCTCGGCCGTCAGGTAAGCCACCCCAGGCGTAGGCAGCACGCCGACCCGTACGACCGTGGCACCTGCGCTCGCGAGACCCGCCACGATCGCGGCCTCGAGCATCTCGCCGCTGGCTCGCGAATCCCGTCCGACGACTGCGAGCGGCACGTGTGAGCGATCCGATTCAGCCAGCACGGCCGCCGCGGCCAGCGCCACCGAGAGCGCAAGTTCCGGACTCAGGTCCCCATTGGCCAGGCCGCGAATGCCGTCCGTGCCGAAATGACGCCCCACTGAAATCCTTCCGTTCGATGCTCAGAAAGCCGACGGCCGGGCCCGCCCCGGTGGGCGGCCCGGCCGATGCGTTGAGCGGTGCGCACCCCAACCACGCGTGGTGCCCGGGGGTACGGCTAGCGCTTCGAGTACTGCGGGGCCTTACGGGCCTTCTTGAGACCGTACTTCTTGCTCTCCTTGACGCGCGCGTCGCGGGTCAGGAAGCCGGCCTTCTTGAGCGATGGGCGATCATCGCCGTCGAGGTCGCACAGGGCGCGTGCGATCGCGAGGCGGAGTGCGCCGGCCTGACCCGTGACACCCCCGCCACGCAGGTTGGCGATCACGTCGAGGGTCCCGACCCGGTCGGCGACGGTGAGCGGCTCGCGGACCAGCTGCTGATGGACCTTGCTCGGGAAGTACGCCTCCAGGGTCCGGCCGTTGAGTGTGAACGTGCCCGAACCGGGGACGATCCGGACCCGGACGATGGCTTCCTTGCGCCGGCCCACGGTCTGGATGGGTCGCTCGGTGCGGGGAACGCTGCGCGGCGCCTTCGGAGCGGGCGTGGGCGTCGCCGGCACCTCCACCACGGCCTCGGCGGCCGCGGGTGCCTCGGTCTCGATGCTCTCGGTCACTTCTCTTCCTTCGCCTGCGCCTACTGCGCGATCTGCTTGATCTCGAACGGGACCGGCTGCTGGGCGGCGTGCGGGTGCTCGGCTCCGGCGTAGACCTTGAGCTTGGTGATCAGCTTCCGGCCGAGCCGGTTGTGCGGGAGCATGCCCTTCACGGCGAGCTCGACCGCCTTCTCCGGATGCTTCTCCAGCAGATCCCCGTACCGCACCGAGGTCAATCCGCCCGGGTACCCGGAGTGCCGGTGGGCCACCTTGGTCTGTCGCTTGTTGCCGGTCAGCGCGACCTTGCCGGCGTTGATGACGATGACAAAGTCTCCGGTGTCGACGTGGGGGGCGAAGACCGGCTTGTGCTTGCCACGCAGGAGCGCGGCCGCCTGGGTCGCGAGGCGGCCCAGCACCACGTCGGCCGCATCGATGACGTGCCACCGGCGCTCGATCTCACCCGGCTTGGGACTGTACGTACGCACAGGACTACCTTGTCTCGTTGGTCGATTCTCGAGAGCGCTGACCGTAGGGGCGCCCCGGTCAGGGACGCCAAAGCTCTCGGACAACAGCACATCATGGTACCGGTCGGTGTCGGGCAGGGTCAAAGCGCCCGTTGCAAGCAGGGGCACCCTACCGACGGATCCGTCCAATAAGGGTGGGCCCTACGTGCTGGTAAACCCGTGAACTGTGAGCGGCGCCACGTCGGGCCGCCCGTGAATTAGCCACCCGGAAACACCAGCCTCACCACGGCGAAACCCCCACCGGCGACGGTTTCATCCAGACAGCCGCACAGACTGCGCGGGGTGGACCGTCCGGGACCGATGGGACGGCGGCGAGGACGCTACGACCGCGGCGGACTGTGCGGCGCCGTGTGGGGTGGCCGGCAACGGACGGGCCACACCACCCCATGCGGTCGACCACCCCGCCGGCGTGGGCCCTGACTGGCAACGTTCCATGCCGGCGGGGCGGGCCGGAATGGAACCCCGAAGATCCAACAGAATATCGAAGAAGTGCGGTTTCCTTGGTGTGCCGCGACATTCTGTTGGATCTTGGCCGTGTGGTCGCCCCGTCAGGTCGGGTTCGGCGACGGGAGCGCCGGCGGTTTCGTGGGCAGGGGCTGGCCTGGCCGCCAGATGCCGGGCGGATAGCCCTGGAACGGACCCTGCAGATAGCGGCCATGCAGGTCGCCAGGGCCGAACTGGTGCCGGTGGTGACCGATGGCGGCGACGCCAAGGCCACCTATGAGCAGCCCCAGAACCAGGCCGGCTACACCGGTCAGAGTGGGCAGCAGCCAGCGACGCCGGGCCGGGTCCCTCGGCCCCCATGCCCCAGCGCTCATGGGCACGTACGGTGGCGCGAGTGTGGGCGGAGGCGCTGGCGTCGCCGCGATGGGCGGTGGGGTCGACGGGGCGGCCGCTGGCGCGGGCGGCGCCGCCGGTGGCGTCTGTGGCTCTTCTCCGGGGGCCGCCGGCGTGGGCTCGGACATGGCTCCTCCTGTTCGGGGAAGGGGTCCCGACAGCCTCCAGCATGTGGCAATTGGCTTGGAGTCACATGCGCGACCGCCGTGAATATGACGCGGATCCTGGGTCGCGGCGCGGGCGCCGGACTCGTACGCTTCGCTCGTGGTCCGTTCGTGGGTCAAGGTCGTCTCGAGATCGGTCGTTGTCGCGGTGATCGCGGCCGCCGCCCAGCTCGGCATCGCACAGGCGCTGGGAATCGTCCGCTGGGCCGAGAACTACCAATCCGGCGTCGACGGTTCGTGGAGCGCCCTGCTGACCTGGGTGGTCTTCATCTACGCGCTGTCGGTACTGGGCGGGGCGGCCGTCGGGCGCCGGGCGGGCCGCCGACCAGGCCGGGCGGAGGGTGTTTCAGCGAAGATCATTGCCGGCCTGGCTGCCGCGCTGGGTGCGACGGCTGCCATCTCACTGGTGATGGTCCAGGCTGGAAACGCCGTGCCACCGGTGAACGTCCACCCGGAACTGGTCGTCTCGGTGATCGCCGCCGGCGGCGTCGTGGTCGGGCTGGTCCTCGCGCTGCTGTCCATGTTCGTAGCCCCGATCGAAGGCGCCGTACGGGCCTGGGTCGCATCGATCTGGCTCGCAGCCATTGGCTCCGCCGTGGCCGGCATCGTCACGCAGCGAAAGGTTGCCGCGCCACGACTCGCCCTCGTCGACGTCGCCGGTCTGGCCGACCAGCCGTGGTGGCCCGGTGTGTATCTGATGGTCGTCGCGGCCGGCGCATTGGGCTTCGTCGTGGCGATCGTCGCGAGGTGGGGCGGCGCGCACCGGTTCACGGTGGCGGTCTCGGGTGTGGCGGGGCCGGCCATCGTCGCCGCCGCCTACGCGATAGCCGGGACGGACTTCGACAACAGTGCGTTCGTGGCCTCTCTGTACGCGGTGGCGGCCGGACTGTTGGCCGCCTCCCTCGTCGCTCTGCCCAGGCGGGACAAGCGGGCCGGGACCGCGGGACCGGAGGAGCCCACCAGTGACGACGAGCGGTACCGGCCCGGGAACTATCTCGCCGGAAGTCGAGCCGACGACGACGCCACTGCCAGCCCGTTCCGCGTGCCTTCTTCCCCCGATGAGCCGGCCGAGGTCCCGCATCCGGCCTGGGCGACAATGCAACCCGAGCCCGCGCGAACCGGTGCGCACCGCGCCGGCAGCGGATACGGGGCGGTGCCCAACTATCTCGATCGTGAGCTCACCGATCAGCCCATCGATGAGTACCCGGCCGGAATAGACCCCGCGGCGTCGATGATGGGTCAGCCGCCCCAGACGTACGACGACGGCCGATCCGAATGGCTACGCACGCTCGGCGATGCGTCGGCCCATCGCAGGCCCGGCTTCTGAGGGCCCCGGCTCAGCGCACGTCCCACACCGGCTGCGCGGTCTCGACGACCTCGCCGTCGGCACCGAACAGCACGAACCGATCGAACGTGCGGGTGAACCAGCGGTCGTGGGTGGCCGCGATAACGGTACCGGCGAAGCTCTTCAGCCCCTCCTCGAGCGCTTCCGCCGAGGCAAGATCGAGGTTGTCGGTCGGCTCGTCGAGCAACAGCAGCGTCGCCCCGGAGAGCTCGAGCAGCAGGACCAGGAACCGGGCCTGCTGGCCTCCGGAGAGCGTCCCGAAGCGCTGGTCGCCCTGACCTGCCAGCTCGTATCGGGAGAGCACCTTCATCGCGTCGTGCCGCGGCATCCCGGCCCGGTGTTCATCGCCACGCCACAGGATCTGGACGAGCGTCTTCTCCATCAGCTCCGGCCGGTCATGGGTCTGCGAGAAATGGCCCGGACGCACGCGGGCGCCCAGTCGAGCGTCGCCGCTGTGGGCCACCCCGGCCAGCGCAACACCGTCCACAGGGGAGTGTTCGGTGTCCGGATCGGATCCACCCCGGGCGAGGAGCCGCAGGAAGTGCGACTTACCGCTGCCGTTCGCTCCGACGACGGCCACCCGGTCGCCGTACCAGACCTCCAGGTCGAACGGGAGGGTCAGGTTCTCCAGCTCGAGCCGGGAACAGACGACCGCCCGCTTGCCGGTCCGGCCGCCGGCCAGCCGCATCTTGATGTCCTGCTCCTTCGGGCGTAGCTGCGGCGGTCCGGTCTCCTCGAACTTGCGCAGCCGCGTCTGGGCCGCCTGGTAACGGGAGGCCATCCCGTCGTTGTACGCGGCCTTCTGCTTGTACATGAGGACGAGATCCTTGAGCTTCTGGTGTTCCTCGTCCCAGCGGCGGCGCAGTTCGTCCAGGCGTTCGTAGCGCGCCAGCCTGGCTTCGTGCCAGGAGGCGAACCCGCCGGGATGGGTCCACGCCGTTCCGCCCTCGACGGTCACCACGCGGTCGGCGGTCTGGGCGAGCAGTTCCCGGTCGTGCGAGACGTACAGGACAGACTTGTCGGATTCGCGCAGCCGCCCCTCGAGCCACCGCTTCGCCGGAACGTCGAGGAAGTTGTCCGGCTCGTCGAGCAGGAGCACCTCGTCCACGCCGCGTAGCAACAGTTCCAGGGCGAACCGCTTCTGCTCGCCGCCGGAGAGCGTTCGTACCGGACGCTGCTTGACCTTCTCCCACGGCAGATCCAGAGCGGAGGTCGCGGCGGTATCGAACAGCACGTCGGCGTCGTATCCGCCCGCCTCGCCCCAAGCGACCAGAGCTTCGGCGTATCGCAGCTGCGCCTTCTCGGCCGGGCTGCCGTACCTGCCCCGGGCCTCGGCTTGGTGCAGCGCAGTCTCCGCGGCGGCCAGCGCCCGGCCCGCGCTGCGTACGGCTGGCGCAGCGAGACCGAGGGCCAGATCGTTGAGCGTCGACTCATCGGCGATCATGCCGATGAACTGGCGCATGACGCCGAGGCCGCCGGAGCGTGCGATCGCTCCGACACGGACCGGCAGATCTCCCGCGACGAGCTTGAGCAGCGTCGTCTTCCCGGCGCCGTTCGGCCCGACCAGGGCGACCTTCGCGCCCTCGCCCACCCGGAACGACACATCCGAGAAGAGCACGCGCCCGTCGGCGAGTGTGTGCTGGATGCCGGCCACGTCCACGTAACCCACGGCTCAAGACTCTCCCGCATCCGGAGTGGCCACGTCGCGCGAATTGTTGCGTTGATCGGGTCGCAAGCTCCCCGAACTGTTGCGTTGATCGGGTCGCAAGCTCCCCGAACTGTTGCGTTGATCGGGTCGCAAGCTCCCCGAACCACCGGAGATCCGGAGCACGCGGAAACCGCGTTGGCTCGCGTGCCGCTCGACGCTCCAGTTCTCGTCCCGGAGCCATTGTGCAAGGGAGTCACCGCCCAGATGCCGGCCCACGACCACCCAGGCCACCCCGGTCGGCTCCAGCCGCGGCAGCCACCGGTCCAGCAGCGCGTGCAGCTCTTGCTTACCGATGCGGATCGGCGGGTTGGACCAGATCTCAGTGAACCGTGCGGAACCCGGCACCTCGTCCGGAGTAGCGGCCAGCACCCGGTCGCCGAGTCCCAGTGCGGAGGCGTTGGCGCGGACGAGCTCCAGCGCGCGAGTGTTGACATCGACGGCGTACACGGTGGCCCGGGTCGCCCGACTCGCGAGCAGGCAGGCGATCGGTCCGTACCCGCAGCCAAGGTCGAGCAAGGTACCCGTCTCGTCCGGTGGCGGTAGGTCGGCCTTGCGTAGCAGCACCGCCGTCCCGGGATCGAGCCGGTCGGCCGAGAACACGCCTCCGCCGGCGCGCAGACGCAGCTCCCGCCCGCCCGCCGCGACCACGACCTCGGTCGTCCGGGCCGGCGTTCGCGGGCTGGCGGTGAAGTAATGCTCTCCGGTCACAACGCCATTCTCGCGCGCATGGCTCGATACCGTGCCTCAGGGATTAGGTAGCCTGTCGTCCATGACGCACGGGTACGGGCCGCTCGACTGGCGGTCCGACGGCTCCGAGGATGACCCGGACCCGTCCCGTCGTCGGCCCGGCTCGAGCCGGAGGGTTCCCCAGCCGCCGCCCCCGGCAAAGCATCTCGGCACGGCTCGCGGCACGAGCAGCGCGCCGACATCGCCGCCGGCACCGGCCCCGTACTCGGCGGCACCGGCCCCCTATTCGCCGGCACCAGCGCGGCACTCGGCGGCACCGGTGGAGCGCTCGGCGTTGCCAGCGCGGCACTCGGCGGCGCCGGCACCCTACTCGGCAGCGCCGGTTCAACGCTCGGCGACCCCGGCCACCCCCGCCCGGTATGGACCACCTCCGGTCGCCAACCGCCCACCGCCGATGGCGCGCGCGACCCAACCTCCGACGGGTGCCGGTCCGGGGGGTGGAATCGGACCGCCGACACCGAGACCGGTGCCGGGCCGAATCGGTGGCCCAGTTCGGCCGCCAGCCGGCCCGCCGGCTCGTCCAGGACCCGCTCCGGGCCGCTTCCGCCACCTGCCGTCGCGGCCGGCGCGGCCAGCCCGGATCAGGTTGACCGACGCCGTGCCCGGGCTCATCAGGCACCTACCGCACCACAAACCGTGGATGATCACCCTTAGTGTGATCGCCGTGGCCGTCGTGCTCACCACGTGCGGTCTCGGCTCGTACCTACTGCTGCGCGACGACAGCAAAGTGGTCACGGCTGAGCCGTCCAACGCCGCCCGCCTGCGTGACATCACCAGCCGGACCACCGACGGCCGGCTGATGCAGGCGGCCGATGTCTTTCCGAGCACCACGATCGTGGCAGATCCCACCGTCCCGCCGTACAAGCGCATCGGCGGTGCGCAGGTGGAGTCGAACTGCCGGCTGGGCGCGACCTCCGCCGTGGGTACGTTGCTGCTCTCGGCCGGCTGCAACCAGATGGTGCGGGCGACGTACCTGACCGCCGACAACGCCCACTACGTGACCGCCGGGGTCTTCAATCTGCAGGATGCGGACTCGGCGAGCAAGGCGTATGACCAGTTGGGCAAGCTGCTCAGCCCGAGCAACCGGTTCACCGGATACATCACGACGGCTCAGACGAAGGTCATCGGGCGGGCGCCGGCGAACCTGGCCTACCTGGCTCAGGGCCACTTCCTCATCTATACGGTCATCGTCCGGCTGGACGGCAAGGAGTCCCGGGCGGACGACCCGCAGGTCAAGGTGATCGTGTACGACATGCTGGAGCATTACCTACGCGACGGTGTACTGGTTCGGTGGGCGACCGAGCCGGTCGCCACGCCGACCAGCTAGGCCGCCTCGCCGCGTCGCCGCCGGGCCTGCTCGGCCCGCTGGGCATACTCGGCCGGATCCGCCGGGTAGCCCACCGCGACCAATGTGAGTCCATGCGGCGGCGCCACCATCACCTCGCTCGCCCGCTCGCGCCGGGCCAGCAAGGAACCCGGCCACGACACCGGGCGGCGGCCGTCACCGACGCTCAACAGAGCCCCGACCAGACCGCGGACCATCGCCTGACAGAACGCGTCCGCCTGGGCGGTGGCGATCGCGATCCCCTCGCTGTCGCGCTCCCAGTCCAGCCGGGACAAGGTTCGTACGGTCGTTGCCTGATCCTTGCGCCGGCAGTACGCCGCGAAGTCGTGCTCCCCGGTCAACGCGACCGAGGCCTCGTTCAGCCGGTCGAGATCGAGAGGCCGTGGCCAGGCGAGCGTGTCGCGGTGCCGCAACGGCGGAGCCCCCCACGGTTCGTCGCTCACGCGGTACGCGTACCGGCGAAACAGTGCGGAGAAGCGAGCGTCGAACGCGCCCGGGACTTCCACTGCGCGGGTGACCCGAAGATCGGGCGGGAGAAGCCCGGCCAGCCTGTGGACGAACGACTGGCACACGCCGGACCAGCGCTCCGCGGGAACATCCACATGGGACACTTGTCCGCTGGCGTGGACTCCCGCATCCGTACGGCCGGCGACCGTCAACCCGGCGACCTCGCCGAGCAGGCGGGTGAGCGTCCCGGTCAGGACTCCGGCGACCGTACGGCGGCCCGGCTGGGCGGCCCAACCGGAGAAGTCCGTGCCGTCATAGGCCACGTCCAGACGTACCCGGGTCCACAAGCGACGGTCTACTTCCCGTCGGCGGCCTCGTCGGCGTCCGTGTCATCGGCGTCCGTGTCATCGGCGTCCGTGTCATCGGCGTCCGTGTCATGGGCGTCCGTGTCATCGGCCTCATCGGCGTCGGTACCGCCGGACTCAGCCGCGTCCGTGTCAAGGGACTCATCGATCCCACTATCCACATCGGACTCATCCGCGGCCACGGCCGGGGACTCCGCCGCCGCGGCGGCCTTGCTGGCCTTGGCGGCCTTCCTCGCCTTCGTCGGTGGGGCGGACTCATCCTCATCCTCGCCGGCAAGCGCAGCCATGGCCTCGGTCCGCGTGGCCTTACGCGCGGTCGCCCTGGCTGACCTGGTCGGCGGAGCCTCCACCAGCTCCTCGACCAGCTCGATGATGGCCATCGGAGCCGCGTCGCCCTTTCGGATGCCGGCCTTGACGATGCGGGTGTAGCCGCCCGCCCGGTTCGTGTAGCGAGGGGCGATCTCGTCGAAGAGCTGGTACACGACGTCCCGGTCCCGAATGACCGTGAGCACGCGGCGGCGCGAGTGCAGGTCACCCCGCTTGGCAAAGGTGACCATCCGCTCGGCCAACGGCCGCAGCCGCTTCGCTTTCGTCTCGGTGGTGGTGATCTTTCCGTGCCGGAACAGGGAGGTGGCGAGGTTCGCCAACATCAGCCGTTCATGCGCGGGGCTACCGCCGAGGCGAGGACCCTTGGTCGGCGCAGGCATCGTACGTGCTCCTTCATGTCTCGCCGCTCGGCGGCACAATCG
>JBKPDY010000151.1:0-22928 GCA_046728155.1 Actinomycetota bacterium | reverse complement strand
ATCAGTCCGTCTTTCGTCTCGTCCTCCCGTGCATACCAGTCTGCTTGGGGGTCCTGCTCGTACGCCTCCAGCGGGACCAGCTCCTCGGGCGTCGGGAACTGGCGCCTGAAGGTAGGCCCGAAGTAGCCGGCTTCGACATTTAGGCAGTGCTTGATGATTCCCAGCAGGTTGTTGCCCGTCGAGGTGCGGGGCAGTCTGGCATCGCGTTCGCCAAGCCCGTCGAGCTTCCAGATCAGATCGTCGCGACTTGCCTGGAGGTAGTGGTGCAGCACGGTCTTCGGGTCGCCCATGTCAGTCATGCCGGCCATTCTGCCCCGCGACCGAGCCGTCGCTGGCGTAGCCTTGAGCGTCATGATCGTCTAGCCGGGAGTGTCGCCGATCATCTGAGCCCGATCAGTAACGCATCAACTGGTCCATGGCAAGCCCAGCAGACCAGGGACAGGCCACGCGTCAACTGGTCCACGGCAATTGCTTCAAAGGGGTTGTCCGACTCCGGCTGACGCTTTACATCCGGGCCTCGGCTGACGCTCGACATGATCGCAAGCTGCCCGCGACTCGCGGCTGCTTGTTTAATTTGATCTACGGCCTCAGCCGGGCCAGGCTGGGTCGACGTGGCCGGTGGGTTGCTCTCACTTGCGGCTGTCAACGGCATCAGGGTGTGACTCTCTCGTGGCTGCTGTGTCGTGATCGGGATGGATCCGCATGAGCGGTCGGCCACGATCGAAGTCATCGACGAGCGGGCACGCGTTCTGGCCCAAGGCCGCTACGGCACCGACAGCGAGGGCTACCAGCTGATACTTGCGGTCGGGCACGGAGCGGCCCGCGAACCCACAAAGACGAAGTGGTCAGTCTCGGCGATCGGTAGTGCGATGGGTCAACTGCCGATGATCAGGAGGATGACCCCTACAGTCGCGTTGAGCAGGGCGTTCGCGTTGAGGAGTCGGATTCGGCGCGCGATGTTCGGCTGCCGGGGAGCGAGGAAGCGAAAGAGGACAAATTCTACGACTCCAGCGACGATCAAGAATACGCCGATGCCTTGTAACACGGTCACCAGGGACCTGCCCTTCGTGAAATCTACGGTGCGGCTATCGCATGGGTTTGCCCGACCAACCACGTTGTTGGCGGTGGGCACCGACGGGTAGGGCGTCGTCGATTCGCGCCGCCCGATCCGCAATCTCGCGCGGCCTGGTCCGACCGCACCTCCCGGCTGGCGTGCAGCAGGCACAGCGTGATCGTGGATGTGGCAGCGCGTCGGTGTACGCCGGTCGGGTATTGGGCGATCATGAGTTTCGGGCCCCTGAGGCGGGTGAGTCGGTTCGACTCACGTGGTCTTGGCGACCCTCGTCGGGCAAGGCCTGCGCCTAGAGCGCCCCGGCTCGGGCCAGTCGGTCAGGCGACGCGCCAGAGGGTAATGCTGTTACTGCCGTCGATGGCGGCTCCGGCCACTGTGGAGAGATCCGGCGAGAACCGGACCACGCCGGCCCCGTTGGTCTCGCGGGTCACTGTGGACAGCCGAACCGGGTGGGTCGGGTCGGTGATGGCCCACCGGGACTCGGTCGTGTTGCCCGTCACGCTGGTCAGGGTATGGCCGTCGGCCGAGAAGGCGACGGTGGTCAGGGTGTCTGAGGCGCCGATCTGCTGGGGCGTGGGCTCGCTCGGCGGTGGCAGTGTCGCTAGTGGACTCAGGTCGCGGGCGTTCCACAGCCGGATCGTGCCGTCACTCCGCGACGAGGTGAGCGTGCGACTGTCCGGCGAGAAGGACACCTTGCCCCCTGAGTCGGCCGGCAGCGCTCCGATCGGCCGCGGGTGGGCCGGGTCGGACACGTCCCACGCCCGGATTGGACTCTCCCACTGGGCAAGGACCAGCGTTCGTCCGTCCGGCGACAGGGTCCAGTCTCCGGCGTCGGGAATCGTGGCCTCCTGGGCCGGGTGGGTCAGGTCGGCCAGGCTCCACACCGTGGCCACCGAGGCACCGTCGTCCAGGATGAGCAGCGTCCGCCCGTCCGGACCGAACAACGCCTGTTCGGCCGCCGCGAATCGGGCCAGCTGGACCGGATGGATTGGGTCGGTCATCATGTCCGACGCGTTGTGGGTGGCCAGGGTCCCGCCGTCCGCCGAGAACGCCACCGGTTCACCGGCGCGGAATAAGGTCAGCCGGGCCGGACGGCCCGGGTCACGCAGGCTCCACAGCACGTTGCGGGACGCCAGCAGTGAGCCGTCGGGCGAGTAGAGCACCTGGTCATTGAACGTGGCCAGCCGGATCGGGCGGGCCGGATCGCTGATGTTCCACAGGATCCAGGTGTAGTCGGCGTTGGCGGTCAGCAGCGTGCCACCGGCCGGCGAGAACACGACGTTGGTCGTGCCCACGCGGCCGAACGCAGTCGAGTCACTGTCCACATGGGACAGTAAGGGCCAGGTCAGCAGCGCCAGGCCTAGCAGGGACACGCCGGCCAGCCGTCGCCGCCGGGTGCGGTCGACCATCCACCCGGCCAGGGCAGCGACCGCCGGGGCCGTGATGAGCACACCGACGTAGCTCGGAATCACGTGCTCGACCATGTCGGGCGGCCGGTACAAAGGGCCGGTGTCGAGCAGCGCCGAGTCAGGCAGCCACGGCAATGCCCACATCAAGGCCGCGCCCCCGGCCAGGCTCGTCACCGCGGCCACCGCGCCGGTGGCCGCCGTGACCATGATCGGGTTGATAGTACCGGCCGACCCGAGTCCACCCAGCCGCCGGGTGGCTACGAAACCGGCCCCGGCCGGCGCGCCGACGACGGCCAAGGCGAGGAGCACGTAGTACGCGGCGGTCGCCGCGGGCCCGGTCACGGCGAGGTTGGTGTCGAACGGCATCAGGGCCGACCACACGACGCCGGCGCCGATGCCCAGGCCGACGATGGCGACCAGGCCGCGACCGTCCACATGCGACACCGACGCCGTCACCTCGAACAGCAGCCAGCAGTACGCCGTGAGCAGCGCAACTACGACGGCCACCGCGACCACGACCAGCGCCACATTGCCGGCGGGGACGACGCTAGACAGGAATCCGGCTTCGAGCACGACCGCCGTCGCCACCAGGGCGAGGCACACCTGCCGGGCCACCCGCCCGGCACCGGTGGCGGCCAGCCTACCCCGCGCCGCCACGGCGATCGGGCCGAAAACGGCCAGGACGATCAGCTCGACCCGCACCGGTGTCGGCACCCCGGCGAGCGTGGCGGCGACGACACCGACGGCCACCAGGGCCAGATACCGCGTCAGCCGGAGGACCGGCCCGCGGGACAGGCACGCCACGACACATCCCCAGGCGAACTGGTGACGCTGCCGACCACCTCTCACGCTGGCCAGCTCGGCCCGCATCGCCTCGCCCCACTCGGACCGGTGGTCTGGCAGCAGACGGATTGCGACCTCGAGGACCCGGCTCGCACCGTCGCGGGACCCGGTCACCAGGCACCTCGCAGCGAACGGGTGGCCGGACGGGGTTTGGCCGTGCCCGGCCGTCGTGGCCGGACCGGCTCGGCGGTGCCCAGCTCGTTGACCAGGGCCACCCCGGTGCCGGTGAGCCGGTACAGGTGACGCGGCGGGCGACCGGCCGGAACATCGCTCTCCCACGTGGACTCGAGGAGTCCCCGATCGGACAGGCGCATGAGGATCGGGTACAGCGAGCCGGCCTTGAGCCCGACCTCTCGGCCGAGTTCGTAGCCGTAGCGCCACGTGGCTGGGTCGATGGCCAGCGCCAGCAGGACCGAGACGGTCTGCCGTGACGGCCGACGGAAGGCGGGTCCGGAGTCAGGCACGGGCACAACTCTATCTAGATAGACCTAGCCGACGCAAACGCCGTCAGCCCGCGGGCCGATCGTCGGGCGCTCGTCGGACACGTCGTCCGATCGGCGACTCGCCGCGGAGTGGTGGAACGCCTTCCCGAACCAGTAGTAACCTCAAGCGTCATGATCGTCTAGCCAGGAGCGTCACGGGCCATCTGAGCCCGATCCGTAACGCATCAACTGGTCCACGGTACGGCCTGTGGCGCTGTCAGGTCCGCTTGATGCGCCATTGGCAGACCGTTCCCACGCCGGACAGCAACAGCTACCGTACCTTGACTCGACATCCAGTTGGCGGGCTTGCGCCCTCGTCTGCCCATCAACACATCCCTCTACTTGGCAGGAGTGTTGCGACGAGTGGCGGAACCCGCTCTGCAGGCAGGCGGATCCGCAACCGTTCTGAGGGTCCCTCACCACACAAACGCAGGCTGGCCCGCCCCCCCCGCCCCCCGGACGGGCCCGCCACGTCTTTAAGGATCACGCCGTCTGAATGTCGAAGTGGATCACGTAGAAGAATCCCCCCGATCCGTCCGGCTTCTTCAGCTCGCCCGCGCGGATCTTTGACAGCTGATCGCTGTTCGGTGCGGTCTGCAGACCCAAGCCATAGGACACGTATCCTTCGTAGTCGCCTGCCAAAGCGAATTCCTTCAGGTTCTGGAAGTTGATCGGGTCGTCCGGCTGGGACGAAATGGTGTCTCTCCCGTCGTTGTCGTGGGCATAGCCGCGGAACACCATGCGCAGGAAGGCGTTGCCCTGCAGTGGGATCTGGTCGCCCCGTGCGTCGCTGACCACAGTGGGAACGTAGCTGAAGTTGTAGGACGGGAACCCGCCGCGCCAGTAGAACGAGATTCGCTGGTACGCGGGATTCTCACTGGGGTGGTCACTGACGTAGACGCCGACCAAGTACGGGGCCAAGCCTTCGACCAGACTGGCGCCTGGCGACGGCTTCGGGGGGCTGATCGTCAATAACCTCGACGGGATGTCGAAGCCGTACGTCACCCGGTACTCGCCAACCGGGGAAGGCTCGACAACCGCCGGTGTCGGGCCGTTGGCGCCAGCGGCACCGGACGGCGCTCCGGCGGAGTCCGTTCCGGGCCGCGCGCAGCCCGTCAATGCGAGGGCGGCCAACCCGCCCAGTAGTGCCAGTCGGCTGTAGCGGCTCATTGCGATCCTCCTCCGTCAGCGCCCGGCTCTTCCGGGGTCCGCGCGTTCGACCAGACGACGCGGCGACGCTGACGGAGGTTTACCGACAGCGACGGTCGGCTATGCGACAGGCACGCTAGCCGCAGCCCTGCTCGACGCAATCAGTCGAATTGTGGATGGCGAGGGTTCCGACCGGCGGACAACCGACTCATGGGAAAGGGCGCCCGGCGCGAAAGAAGTTCACGCCTTCGAATTCAATGTCCGACCATCGGAATGATCGCTCGCTTCGCGGCAGATTAGTGCGATTGATCTTAGGTTTCGGTGTGCCGATGCCGGACCTCAGGCCGTGAGCTGAGCGAGGTGGTCTCGGATCCGCTCGCATCTTTGTCTTCGGGCGGCCTTCGCGTCGGCCATGAGGTGATGCAGGGCTTCCAAGGCCTCTGGTCTGGTACGTTCCTCGCCCCGCTTCCCTGTGCTCGTGCCGATCACCGACGGATGAGGGCCGTGAGGTCTACTGGGTGGCGGGGATCCGTGCTGCTGATCTGATCGGCGTGTCAGCAGACTGCCGCACGGACTTCGTACCGGCAAAGTGGCTCAGGCCAACGGAGCCCAAGGCGCGGGTGAGCCCGGGCGGTCCGGTCACGCTGATCACCCCGCGGCGCTGGGCGGCGGACAGGGAGATCCAGCCCATGTGCCACTTGGCGAGCCACTCCGACGTCGTTGTCACAACGAGATCCTCGAGATGACCCGGATTCAGGAGGCAGACTTCCGCATGCGCCTTCTCGAGGAGTAGCCAGTAGCGGTTCTGCCGGGACAGGTCAGTGAGATCGAACCGGACCACCATCCGTGGTTGTGGCAGCGCGCTGAGATCGGCCAGGCGGGCCATGGTCCACAACACGACGTGCGGCCCGAGATGCTCGGGTGCGACCTCCAGCCAGCGGGCGCCCCAGTTGCCGAGCGCCATGCAGACATCGACGAGCTCAACGCCAGCCGCCGTGAGGTGGTAGGTGAACCCGCGGCCGCTGGGGCGTTGGCGGCGTTCCACGACCTGGTAGCGCTCCATCGCCCGGAGTCGCTCGGTCAGCAGCGTCTTGGACATTCCCGGCGCCCCGTCGAGGATCTCGGTAAACGTCCGACATCCCAGATACAGGTTGCGAATGATCAATGGTGTCCATCGCTCGGCGAAGATTTCGGCCCCGCGGGCGATCGGGCAGTACTGGTGGTAGGAGGTCACCAGCCGAGTATTCGCCGCCCACATCCGATGGAACAGTCCAGAAATCAGTCGTCGTTGGTCCGATCCTTGGCGTTTCGCCGTACGCCGCCGCGGTCCAAGCTGGCGTCGAGAGGTGGACGACGATGTTGGAGGTCGGAGATGACCACGATCGTTGGCGTGGATGGCAGGGCAATGTCGCAGTCGGCACTGGCCTCCCTGCAGGATGGCCTGCAGGGACGGGCGATCCTGCCCGATCATGACGAGTACGACGAGGCGCGACGGGTCTGGAATGGCTCGATCGATCGCTATCCGGCCCTCGTCATTCGGTGCGCGGGTGCTGCCGATGTCGTTGCCTCCGTGCGGTTCGCCCGCGAGCAGAGTCTGCTTATCGCGGTGCGGGGCGGTGGGCATAACGTGGCCGGAACGGGAACCTGCGACGGGGGTGTGGTCATCGACCTGTCGGGCATGAAGGCGGTCCGGGTCGACCCTGCCGGGCGTAGGGCATCGGCGCAGGCCGGCCTGCTCTGGCGCGAGCTCGATGCCCAGACGCAGGCACATGGGCTCGCAGTGACCGGCGGAATTGTGTCCAGCACCGGCATCGCCGGCTTCACGCTCGGAGGGGGGATCGGCTGGCTGCACCGCCCGTTCGGTCTCACGGTCGACAACCTCGTCGCGGCCGACGTGGTGACCGCGGCCGGCGAGCAGCTGCGGGTCGACGAGGACACGAATCCCGAGCTGCTGTGGGGACTGCGCGGTGGTGGTGGAAACTTCGGCATCGTCACCACGTTCGAGTACCGACAGCATCCGGTTGGTCCCGAGCTGATGGCGGGACTTGTCTTCTACAACGCCGATGACCTCGGTGAGGTCGTACGCGGCTACCGGGACATGATGGCCGCCGCCCCGGACGAGCTCACGCTGTTTCTGGTGTTCCGCCGCGCGCCGGCCGCCCCGTTTCTGCCAATCGACCTACACGGGCAGCCGGTCGTCGCCGTCATCGGGTGCTACGTCGGGCCACACGACGACGGCGCTCGCGCGTTGGCGCCGCTACGCGAATTGGCTCCCCCCGTCGCCGACCTGATGCAGCCACGACGGTACGTCCAGTTCCAGTCCATGCTGGACGGCTCATGGGCGGCGGGGTTCGGCAACTACTGGAAGGCCGAATATCTCACCGGCATCCCGGACGCCGCGATCGACATCCTGGCCGAACACCTGCACGAGATCACCTCGCACCTCTCAGACTTCAAGTTCGCCGCCATGGGCGGCGCGGCCGGACGCGTGACGCCCGAGGCCACCGCGTTCGCTAACCGCAGCTCGCCATTCGTACTCAACATCAACTCGCGATGGGCCCTGCCCGGCGACGCCGGCCCACACGTGGCGTGGACAGAGCGACTCTGGGACGCAATGCAGCCATTCTCCGCGGGCGGCGCCTACATCAACTTCCTGGGCGATGAGGGGGCCAGCCGGGTGCGTAGTGCCTATGGCGACGGAGCCTACCGGCGGTTGGTCGCGCTGAAGAATGCCTACGATCCCGACAACGCCTTCCGCATCAACCAGAACATCCCGCCGAATGCATAGGGCCCGAGACGACCGCACAGGAACTGCTTGGCGGATGAGCAGAATCGCGCCAGTTCCTCCGCCTCTCCACAGCATAGGGCGGACCTGGTCGCCGTTTCTTCCGGTCCTTGATCAAAACGATTCCGTACCGTCTCGGCCGCCCATGCGGCTCGCCAGGTCAGGACGTGGTTTGCGAACCCACGGTTGGCCCCGGGCGGTCGAGAGGCCCTGACACGTTGAACACCCCGGCCATGCCCCGGTCCTTGTTGATCCGGCAGAAGAACAAGAGGTTCCCCGACTGGGGCAACGTGACCTTTCCCGCAGCCACCGATCCTGGCTGGACCTCGATGTCGGCACTGAGGTTGGCAGTCGTGAATGTGTGAACGGACCTGGTCTCGTTCTCCAGGTCCAACACCAGCTGCTGGCCCGGCCGGCCATGGATCACGGTCGGGTCGAAGTAGTTGTCCGCGATCTGAATGGTGATCTTCTTTAGGCCGCCGGCGTTCGCCGTTGCGTGGTAAGTGGCGGTCACGCCGCCTATTTTGATCTTCGAGCCCGCAGCCGGCGCCGATGTGGTCGTCCTCTGCGCGGAGGTCGGCGCGCCGGATCCCGCCGACCGGCCGCCACAGCCCGCGACGGCGAGCATGGCGACCGCCACCATCCCGATTACAACCCGTATCCGCATCCTGAGCCCCCGCTGGCCGAGCATTGCCGGACACCAGGAATCTAGGCCACACCAATGACCTGCGGGGCCAGTTCCGGCGAAGCCGGCCAATGGCGATCCTGGGCGGGCGGGCCGTCTCGAGCACCATCGTCCCCAGATAGTGCCGGGAAGCTGAATGGATGTTGCGGCTTGCCCGTCCAGGCATCGCCTCTAGGCTTGGTGTGACTGGCTACAACCGTCCGGGGCTGGCGCGTGTCGGGTCACGGCCTCGCCGGTGGCCGGACGGGGGCATTGTGAGTCTGAAACTGGCCAGGCGGATGTACGCGGTGACGGTGGGGGTCTTGGTCCTCGCTCATTACGCGGTGCCGAGCGTGCGACCGGTTGCGGTCGGTGGGGTCGGTGTGCTGAGCGTCGGCGCGATCGTGCTCGGACTGGTGCGCCTGCGACCCCAACGCTGGGGCGCGTGGCTGATGATCGCGTTGGCGATAGTCCTCCTCACCGTGGGCGACATCATCTTCATGACGCTGGATGCGCACACGCCGGGACCGGTGCCCTACCCAGCGGTGTCGGATGCCTTCTACGTGGCGTTCTACCTGCCGTTGACGGTGGGGTTGCTGTGGTTGGGTAGGCCACACCTTCCGTCTGGGGACTGGGCGATGATCCTCGACACCTCTGCGCTGAGCCTGGCGGGATCGCTCGTGGTATGGATCACGCTCGCCCACCCCTTGGTGGTGAGCGGGCAGCTGACCGGGGTGGGAAGGGTGAGTGCGATCGCGAGCTGGGTGGGTTACGTCGCCGTGCTGGCCGCGTCGGCACGGGTAGTCCTGGCCTGGCGGACGAACTCGGCGCTGGCCCTCCTTGGCGCGGGTGTGGTCGCGTACCTGGTGTCTGACTACTTCTACGCCAGGCAGTTGGTCAATCAGTCATGGCGCCTGGGGACCCTCGTCGACCTGGGTTATTTCGGCTTCAGCGCCCTGTGTGGGGCGGCCGCGTTGACGCCGTCGATGACGCGGGTCGCCTCGGCCGGGTACGCCCGCCATCGGCTGGGTCCGGGGCGACTGGCCATGCTGGCCGTGGCCCTGCTCGTGGCGCCCACGGCGCTGCTGGTCGAGGTGGCGTCCGGTCGGGTCACGAACGGAGTGGCGATCGCGGTTGTGTCGGCAGCGGTCGGGGTGCTCATGCTCGTGCGTTTGTCAGTATCGGTGCAGGCGTATCGACGTCGCGCGGACCGGGAGCACGCGGTTCGGGCCGCCTCGCGCACCTTGCTGCTGGCGACGACGGATGACGAGGTGGTCGCCGGAGTCAGCAGGGCGCTGGCGGCGATGCTGCCGGCTGGGGCTCCATGCCGGGTGCGACTGGTTGATCGAGAGCGCCAGCGTACTCGCGGTGCCACTCTGTCGCGCCTTGGCCAGGAGAGCTCGGCGGCGGCCGACGCGACCGCCCTCGGCGAGCTGAGCACACCCGTCTACAGCGAAACCACGAGGACACCAGAGCCATCAACCGGGCCGCAGTCCACGGACGAGATGTCCGACCGGGTACTGCTATTCAACGCGCCCATGGCGGGCCTCGTTGAGCTCTCATCCACCCTTCTGGCCCTGGCCGACCAGGCAGGCTCCGCGTTGGACCGGATCAGGCTTGTTGCTCGACTGCGCGCCGAGGAACGGGAACGCTATTTCCGCACCCTGGTGATGACGGCCACCGACGTGATCTTGATCAGTCGGCAAGGCCGGATCGACTACGCCACACCGTCGGCGCGGTCGATGTTCGGTCGCGACATCGTTGGGGAGCGAGTAGACGACCTGTTGCACCACCACCCGCCCGGCCATGACGGCGACGACCAACTCGATGCGACGTGGTGGGACACAGAGGACGGTGCCGAGGGTTACGTGTACCGCGAGGATGGCGGCGCGGATACGGTGCTGGTGCATCGGCGTGACCTCGCCGAAGATCCCACCGTCAACGGTGTCGTGACCACGGTGCGGGACGTGACCGCCGAACGAAACCTCCAACGTGATCTCGCCTACCGGGCCAGCCACGACGCCTTGACTGGGCTGCCCAACGCGCACCACTTCCTCGACGAGCTACGCACAGACAGCGCCCCCGACGCCGATCGACGCTCCACACCCGGCGGCGGGCGGGCGGCGCTGTTTGTGGACCTGGATGACTTCAAGGCGGTCAACGACGCCTACGGCCACGAGATCGGCGACCGATTGTTGGCCACGGTGGCGCGACGGATCGATTCGTGCCTGCGCGAGGACGACCTCGCGGCCAGACTGGGCGGCGACGAGTTCGCGGTGCTGCTCCGAGGCGTGCCGGACGTGGCCGCGGCTCGCGCGGTGGCACAACGCATCGCGGACGCGCTAGCCCGCCCGGCGAGCGTGGACGGGATCAGCGTGGATTGCCAGGCCAGCATTGGGTTGGCGTATGCAGGCGAGCGCGGAGAGTCGGATTCGTTGCTACGCGAGGCCGACACCGCTCTCTACACCGCGAAGGCGTACGGCAAGGGACGCTGGTGCCAGTACCGCGACGACATGCCCACGCCGACCCGCCAGCACATCGACGCCCGCCGCAGGCTGGAGGAGGCGATCGACTCCGACTCGTTGCGGCTGCATTACCAGCCCATCGTCGAGCTGGTCTCTGGCCGTGCGGTCGGTTTTGAAGCGCTCATCCGCGTGGAACCCGACGGTGACACGCCCATGTCGCCACGGGAGCTGATCACGGCGGCAGAGGACACCGGACTCATCACGACGATCGGCGAATGGGTCCTCGGCCAGGCCCTGGCCGACGCGGTGAAGCTCAACCCTCCAGAGACCGCAACGCCGCGCTACGTCAGCGTGAACGTCTCCGCCAGACAGCTTCGTCAACCCGACTTCGCCGGCATGGTACGCGCCCACATGAAGGCTACCGGGGCTGACCCGTCGCTGCTTGTGCTGGAGATCACCGAGAATCTGTTCGTTGGTGGCGGCGATCGCGCCTGGGCGTTCCTGGCCGACCTGCGCCGCGATGGGACACGTGTCGCGATCGACGACTACGGCACGGGCTTCGCCTCACTGAGCTACCTGCGCCAACCCGGCATCGACATTATCAAGATTGATCAGTCGTTTCTCATCGATGTCCCGTCGCCCCGCAGCCGAGCCTTGTTGCGGGCTGTGACCGACCTCTGTGCCGAACTGGCGCTGGACGAAATCGCCGAAGGTGTCCAGGACGCCACGAGCCGAGACGTTCTGACGGAGGTAGGCTGCCGCTACGGGCAGGGTTTCTTCTATGCACACGCGATGCCGATCGACGAAGCAATCGGCTGGGACCACGGAAGCACACCCACGACCTGACGGCGCGACAGCGCGGCTACCGAGTAGCTCACCGGCGATCGTGGCACTCGTCACTGCGCGGCGCACCAACAATTACAGGTGCCCACATGCTCTAGTTCGCTTGCTCGGAACGAAGTTCCCGGTTGAGTCAAGTTGTCGGTGTCATGCGGCGGCCAGCCCGGCAGTGATGAATCGGTCGAGCTCACGGTCGAGGGCGCGCCACGCGGTGGCGAGGGGATGTCATTTGCCGATGTCTGCGGGTAGAGCGGGGTCGAGGTAGGTCAGGCCCGGCGCGAGGATGCGTCCGTAGGCCTTGGTGAACATGACAGCCACGCGTCGGCTAGCGGTTGCTGTGTGGCAGGCGTTCGATCATGTTCTTTCGGCGCAGCCGACGCAGGTCGTAGGTCGCCTGTAGAGCCCGATGCCGAGCCGGCAGGGTCGCGCGCGAAGCGGCGCCTTGATCCTTGAAGAGATGTAATCGGCGCTGGGGCTGGTTGCCGCAAAGCCGGCGCCGGCCCATCGTGGCCAGGAAACAGTGAGGATTCGTCCGCCTCACCGACGCAGCCGAAGCCGAGGCACCCCGGGGCCACCTGCGTCGATTGAGGCATCGGTTAGGAGATTGCGGCCCTCACCAGTTCGGCGACCTTCTTCTCCACCGCTGGGCTCCACTTCGTGAGCGCGTACGACACCGGCCACATTTCGCCGTCGTCGAGCTTCGCCGCATCCTGGAACTCCAGGGTCGAGTACCGCGTGTTGAACTTGCCCGAATTCTTGAACGTGACGACGATCTTGCCAGCCGCGTTCGCATAGGCGGGCATGCCGTACCAGGTCTTCGGCGACAATTCGGCGGCGTTTGCGGTCACCGTCGCCTGGACGCGCTCTGCGAGCGCACGGTCGTCCGCTGCCATCCGCGCGATGCTGTCGAGCGCCGCCTGCAGATCATCGGCCTTCTTGGCGCCCTTCTTGCCTTCGGCGCGCAGCTCGTTGGCGCGCGCCTTCATCGCGGCCCGCTCCTCGGTGCTGAAGCCGACGGACTCGGTCTTGGCATTCTTCGCAGGCATCTCTCAGGATTCCCTTCTCGACGTGTAGGGCTCGGCGTTATGCCGGACTACCATCGACGGTAGGCCCCAGCACACGGTGGCGCTTCTTTGTTCCTGATCGGTTCGGGATCTGACAGAGGGCTTGACTGCGGCCGAGACCCACATAGCTTTGGTGCGGTGGCGCACGAGGACGTTCCTGTTGCGAGTGCGGGCGATGGGGCCTTGGCGGCGTGGCTAGACCGGCTACAGGAGGCGTCGTTCGGTCGGGCCGGTCTGGCGATGCGCGAGGCGTACCCGCCGGAGCGGCGGATGACTGGACCCCAGCTGGCCGAGTACCTTGCCCGCCGGACATACGCACTTGCGTCCTCTACCCGGCCCGACGGTCGCGCGCACGCCGCACCGACGCTGTTCTCCATATACGCGGAGGCGTTCTGGCTGCCCACGCTCGGCGCAGCGGCCCGGCTCCGCAACGTCCGGGCCCATCCATGGCTCGCGCTGTCCATCATCGAGGGCGAGCACGACACGCACGCCGCGGTGCTCACCGAGGGTCCCGCCGAGGTGCTCACGACCGTTCCGGACGACGTCCGGAGCATCACCGAGCTGCGCAACCGCGGCGGCAGCCTGGGCTGGGCAACGGCCTGGCTGCGGGTGACCCCGCAGCGGCTGTTCAGCTTCGCCGAGCGCGCCTGGCGGGACGCGTCCCCTGTCTCATGAGCGCGTGTTGAACCGGTCGCGAACCACCGTCGGCCACGGCGACCTCTGCACGGCTGGGCGCCGGTGGCCCACACCTACCGGGACGAACCCACCACGGAACCAATCGTTGCGGGGTGGTACAGCGAAGGCGTTCGATCCGCGGCGCTACCGCGTCGTGCTATTCGAAGCGGGGCTGCGGGCGAAGCACTCCTCGTGCGGGTGATCCGGCGACGGACATGAGCTTCGACACGAGACTGCACCTGCTGGCGGATATGGAACTGCAGCGACGGTTAGGCATCAATCTGATCAGGACCAACGTCGGCCGCGAGTTCTCTGGCCAGCCGAAACGCTCGCGTTGTTCGTGGTCGTTGGTGGACCTGCATCCGCACCTGGTCACCTTCATCGGCGACTACCGTGCCGCCCACGTCGCACCGGACAATGCGCCTCCACCCAGCGGAGCGAGCACACCGGCTTCGGGCCGCACCGCGGCCGAGTTCGTCTCGAACAATCCAATCTCCATCCACGCAGGCCACAGCGACGGGCCGGACGAGGGCGGGATCCACACCGGAATCCTCAACGGGCATCGAGACGCGGATCAACGTTGATCTGCGCGGCTATCGTCGGGTTGGATCGACCTGGTTGGAATAACCATGCCGCGTTCCGTCACGCTGCCGCCGGGCCTCGACGACCGACCCGTATCGGCTGGACCCGCGGTTCGGGGGATGGCGAACCCACAGATCCAGCCCGACGGCGACCGAGTCAGGCCTTGACGTAGATGGTGTTGAGGCTGGTCGCGCTGTAGGCGGCGGACAGGAACGCCCCGCCGACCTTCGACCCGATCAGCGTGTAGTTACGGTGGCTGAAGGTCGGGATCAGCGGTGCATCCGTCTCCATGATCTTCTTGTCGAGCGCGGCCCAGACCTTCGCCGCCTGAGTAGCATCGGTCTCGGCGGAGATACGATCGATCTCAGCGTTCGTCACAGTGCTGTTGTAATAGGAGTAGTTCAGGTTACCGGACGGCTGGATCGAGCGGCCATCCAGCAGCGGCGGGATGATCGTCGAACCGGACGGCCAGTCTGAGCCCCAGCCACTGCGGTACAGGTCGCATGTGATGTCTTTCTTGCCGAGGATGCTGTAGTAGGGTACCGCGGCCTGGATCGGCTTCAGTGTGATCTTGAAGCCGGCCTTCTGCAGGCTGGCCTGCACCGCGACGGCCATGTTGTGCCGACGTATCGTGTCCGCGTAGCAGTACACCAGGCTGGGTTTCTGACCGTTGAGCATCTGCCTAGCCTTGGTCGAATCACCCGACGGGCCGACGCCGAAGATGTTGTAGTTCTGCCATCCGGCGGTGGTCGGCGACTCGATCGTGTTGAGGACGGTGCCGGCCAGGTTGCCGCCGATGGACTTGAGCACGGCCTCTTTGTCCAGAGCCGTGTTGAGGGCCTTGCGGACGTTGACGTCGGTCACGCGCTGGTTGTTGATGTTGATGTAGTCGGCGAACTGGGTCGCGCCGTCGATCACCCGCTGGGCGACCGCACCGGTGACCTGCGCGGCGGCCCCGGGCGTGACGTTGACCCACGTGATGGCGGTCTGGTCGTCGCCCTGGTCGGCGATGAGGCGCTGGTTGATCGCGTCGCTGTCAACGTTCAGTGCGAACTTGATCGTGTCGGGGTACGCGTTGTGCACCGCGTCCGTGTTCGGGTCCCAGTTCGGGTTGCGGACCAGCGTCATCGAGGTGTCTTTGGTGTACTCGCTGATCATGTACGGGCCATCGGAGATCGGGTGCTGGTCATAGTCCAGCATCGTGTCTCTGATCTTCGGCACGGCCGCGGTCATCGGTAGGGCGGCCGCGAACGGCATCTCGCACTGCGCCTTGGGGAAGGTGAACGTGAGCGAGCTGCCGTCGACGGTGAGGCCCGGGGGAAGATTGGCGCCGCCGTTGTAGGGGCCCTTGTAGTCCTTGTTGTAGTAGTCGGCACTGGTCGAGCGGGTGCCGACCAGCCAGTTCTGGATGTAGTGCGGACCCTCGGTCAGCTGGTCGCTGAAGGAGCGGGCGATGCCGTACGCAACGTCGGCCGCGGTGACGGGGCTGCCGTCCTCGTACTTCAGACCGTCCTTGAGGGTGTACTTCCAGACCTTGCAGTCCTTGTTGACGTCGGTGCCGGTGTCGGTCGCCATGTCACCGACGACGGTCATCTTGACCGTCCCGTCAGCCTGCGGTTCCTCCTTGTAGGTCGTGAGGCTGCGGGTGAGCAGCGTGCCGACGACCTGCTGGATGTTGACACGCTGCTCGTCGGTACGTCGGTCGGCGGCGATAGGTCGGTGACGGACTCGCAGTCGTAGAGTCGAGCGAACTGCCGAGAGGAGTGAGCCATGCCGAAGGTCATCGCCGACATCACCATGTCGCTCGACGGTTACGTGACGGGGCCTGGCGCCGACCTTGAACACGGGCTTGGAGATGCCCCCGAGCTCCACGCGTGGGTCAGCGAGCAGGACCCGGTCGACACCGAGATCCTCGAAGGAGCGACGGCGGCCAGTGGCGCAGTCGTGATGGGTCGAAGGCTGTTCGATACCGTCGACGGTCCCCACGGCTGGTCGAATGACATGGGCTATGGCGCACAACAAGTCGGGACGCCTCCCTTCTTCGTGGTCACCCACTCCCCGCCGCAGGACGTCCGCCTGGAGCGGGAGCTGGGTATGCGATTCACGTTCGTGCCCGATCTGGAGACTGCGATCGATCAGGCTCAGGCCGCCGCGACGGATGGCGATGTCGTGATAATGGGCGGCGGCGACGTCATCGGACAGGCACTTGAGAGGGGCATCGTCGACGAGTTCCGTGTGCACCTCGCGCCGATGGTGGTCGGCGGCGGCACGCCACTGTTTCGCGCGGGTACGCGCCAGCGGTATCGCCAGCGAGATGTCCGCCCGTCGAGCAACGCTGTCCACATCGCCTACGAGCGGTTGACCGACGACTAGGTCGACCACCCTCGTATCGCCGATCTCCAAGTGCGACGCATAAGGGCCGATCGGCGTTGGGTTCGAGGACTGCTCCGGAGCGGGCAGTCGACACCACCGATCGGCAGCTGAGATTGCATCGTCGGCGGCAAGGACCTGTGCCTTGTGCGAAGTCTTATCGGCGCGATGTACGGGACATAACGGCTGCGGGGACCACCGCTGAAGTCGTGCCGACGAGGATCGCCCCGCACCAGCGGATTAAGAGCGCGTCTGACGACGTGCCGGACGGTGATGAGTGATGTCACGTCTGCCGTTTCTGCAGCTCAGAGCACGTCCGCCCCGACCGGTCTGGACCAGGTCGAGCCAAGGCTCACCGGCGGCTCCGTGAGCATTCCGTGAGCACCGCCGGGGCCGCGCTCCAGCGGCAATGGGCGCCGGGGGAGTCGCGCACCTGCCGCGCCGAGCGCCCCGCCGGCGTCCTCTTCGCCACCACGTAGGCCACCGGCCGCACCTGTCGACGTCGCACATATGGAGGGTGCTTGACTCCGGGCCGTTGAACGGCGATTCCTTGTCGCCATCCAGGCGATGGTGTTTGGCGGCGTCATCCTCTTGACCGTGGGAGCGGGCATGCTGTCGTGATCGCATCTGACGCACGTGGCTGCAACCAACGGTCACATCGCGCCACCCACCCTGCTGTTCGTCTTCCCGACGATCGTAGACGACTTCATGGTGATGGGATCCGCCGTCGTCATGCGTCATGCCATCACCGACAAGGTCGGCGGCCGGACCTGGTACGCCGGCGCGCTCGTCGCCGCTACAGCGACGCTGAGCATCTGCCTGAACATCCAGGACTCGACTGGCCGTAAGGTCGCCCCCGCCTGGGCGCTGCCGGGAATCGCGCGGCGCTGTACATGCTGGGCACCGAGCTCGGCCTGACTGAGTTGCGCCTGCTGATGCGCCAGCTGCGGGCGCGGATCCGTGAGGTCACGCCTGCGCCGCTGCTGCCGCCTGAGCCGCAGACCCCGTCGAAGCGAGACTTGGTGCTGGAGGCCTTGGTCCAGACTCGCGGCGATGTCAAGGCAGCACTCAAGCTGCTGGGCGAACGCGGGGTGAGCGTCGACCGGTCGTATGTGTACGAGATCAAACGCGAAGCAGGCAGTGCACGGCGTGGTCGACGATAGCGCCTGCCGCAGGAGTCTGTGCGTCGCCGGAAACGACACCGGCCCGGCACCCATCCGGGGCCGGGCCGGTGTCACAAAGGTTGGGCCGCCACACAGGCTGCAGGTCTGGACATAATCGGCCATGAGTTGCTGTTTATAGCTGTAAAGGACGGATATGAAGATCTGCCGCGATTGCCATGTCGAATACGACAACGAGTCGGAGTGCATGTGCCCGACCTACCGAAGCGCATGGAGCGCCTCGAGTATTAATTCGTGCCGGAGGAGTGGATTAGGAACATCCGGGAGTACGGCTTGTACTGCGAGCGATGCAAAAGTGAATACTGGCCGAGCGAGGACTGCGACTGCGCAATCTTTGCGGGCCGGGAACCTCGCGGCGGATGTGTGCTTCCCGCCATGGGAGTCGCGGGCAGAGACTTCGCGTTGCAGGCAGGCGGCCAGATACTGCTCGTAGGTCCAGTTCTCGGCCCGGGCCCGGTCGGCCAGGCGGGTCACGCTGTTGCGCAGGGTGGGGGCCTTCAACGCCCGGGTCAGGTAGGCGATCTCGGACAGGGTCTTCTCCTGCGTCGGCCCGGCCGTCGTGCTCGTCGTCGTGGTCGCCCGGGCGGCCACCACGGGTGCGGCGGGACTGGGTTGACCCTTCCGCGACCCGGCGCGGCGCTGTGAGGTGATCCGACACCGGCCTTCAAGAGCTCGTCGAGGCGCCGCAGGTGCTCACCTACGACCCGGTGCCGGGCCACAACGACATCTGGCCGGCGCTGCATGCCGCAGTGGCAACGTTCGCGTGGGCGTCGATGCCGCAGAGCGTACTGACAGGCAACCATCCTCAGCCCGGCCGGTGATCTTCTTCTCCGGCTCGGGCTCATCGGTGCGATTGCGGCGTTCATCATGGTGGGCATGACCTCGGTGGCGGCGGGCGGTCTATTTCCTCCGCCGGCGCAGCCGAGGCCACGCGAGACGGCCGCCTACCCAGCAGCGGCCTTGGGCGGTGTGCTGCGGTTCAACTCGACCATCGCGAACCTGGGCCGCGGACTGCTGCAGGACGCGACACGCCTTACATGGTGTGCCGTAGCACCATGATCAACGGGGCAGGCGGGGCGAGGTCACGGGGAGGGCGGGGGAGGCCCGGGAGAGGGCGGCGAGACCGCAGGACGCCTCTTGACCGCCACCCATCAGCCTTCGAGAATTAGGCCAGGTTCTTTCCTATTTACCTCGGCCACGTCTCGCCCCGGGAGGCACCATGCGTCGCCTCGCTGCCGTCATCGTCCTCGTCCTGCTCGGCCCGCTGCTGGCGGCAACGCCGGCCCGCGCGGCCGCCCCGACCCCGATCCAGATATTCGGAGCCTGGCACTGCTCCAACGACGCATGCCTGTGGGGCAGCGTCCGCGACATGACCAACTTCGACTTCGCCAACCACTGGCTCATCGACCGCGGGGACGGCCGTCCCTCGGTGAACCTGGTCATCCTCAGCTTCGTCAACCCGCTGCGGCTGCTCAACCGCACCAACGACACGCAGACCGTCAACGGCGTGCCGCGCGGCATGACGTCCACGGTCGTCAGCTACTTCACCAGCCACGGCATCCGGGTGATGCTCTCCATCGGTGGGATTACCTACGTCGACGACTGGAACTCGGCGCTCGCCAGCAACGCGACCCAGCTCGGGCTCAACGCGGCCGCCCTGGCCAACCAGCTCGGCGTCGGCATTGAGATCGACTACGAGGAGAACTCCGGGGCGAACCTGACCGGCCTGCAAGCGTTCATCAATGCGTACCGCTCGCAACTGCCCTATGACGCGAGCGGAGCCAATCTCGCGGCCCGACTGACCATCGACGTGGCGGCGGGCGACCGCTGGCTGATCGACATCGATCGTAAGGCGACCGCGGACTGGTTGCGCACGAGCTCGCCGGTGCTGGACTACGCCAACGCCATGGTGCCCTCGCGGCAGCCATCGGTGAGTGGCGCCGAGGCCAACTGGCAGGAGCACGTGGACGGCAAGCCGCAGTACTCGCCTCCCATCCCGCCACTCGCCCCGGCCAAGTTCACCGGCAGCCTGTTCATCGCCGAGGGCAACAAGGTCCGGCCGGAATGCAACAACTTCGCCAACTCGTTGCAGAACTTCACCGGGTCGTACGTGCAGACCGTCGCTCCCAACGGCGCCGGTACCACGTCCGGGATGCTCGGATACATGTTCTGGGCGGCGGAGCGGCCGTCCACCCGGGGTGTGACCACAACACCGCCGAACACCTGCGAGGGTGGCGTCGGGGTGGGCGCGACCCAATACCAGATCCCGATTCCCATGCCCGCGCTTCGACAGGGGTGAATCATGTCCGCGCCCATTCCTCCTGCTGACCCGACCGGCACGGCCCGGCGAGGGCGCCGCGTCCGGCTCGGCGCCGTCGGACTGATGGCCACGCTCGGGGCACTCTCCCTGATCCCGGCCTGGGCCCCGGCGGCATCGGCCACGGCCGGCTGCGTCTCAACCGCCGACTGTCTGTCCAAGATGACGCTGGCCGAGAAGGCCGGGCAGATGACGCAGGTGGCCAACACCTACATCCGCAACAAGAACGACATCGCCACGTACGGCCTGGGCTCGGTGCTCAGCGGCGGCGGTGGCGGTCCCAACGGCGCCGGCGGTACCGCCAGCCAGTGGGCCGACATGGTCGACGACTTCCAGAGCTACGCGCTCAACAGCCGGCTCGGCATCCCGCTCATCTACGGCGTGGACGCGGTGCACGGGCACAACAACGTGGCCGGCGCCACGCTCTTCCCGCACCACATCGGGATGGGCGCGACCCGCGACGCCGCGCTGGTACAGCAGGCCGAGGACGTGACCCGGCAGGAGGTGCTCGGTACCGGCATCCACTGGACGTTCGCGCCGTGCGTGTGCGTACCGCGAGATGACCGGTGGGGCCGCACCTACGAGGGGTACGGCGAGGACCCGTCGGTCGTCTCGCCGCTCGCGTCGGCCGCCGTCCGCGGGTTCCAGGGCACCCCGCTCGGTACCAATTCGGTACTCGCCACCGCGAAGCACTACCTCGGCGACGGCGGTACCACGTTCGGTACCGGCAGCAGCGGGTATCTGATCGACCAGGGCGACACCCAACTCAGCGAGGCCGACCTGCGCGCCATCCACCTGCCGCCGTACCAGAGCGCGATCAGCGCCGGGGTGGGCTCGGTCATGATCTCGTATAGCAGCTGGAACGGTGTCAAGATGCACGGCGACGCCTATCTGATCAACACGGTGCTGAAGGGGCAGCTCGGGTTCACCGGATTCGTCGTCAGCGACTGGGGCGGCATCAAACAACTGCCCGACGCGACCTACGCCGACCAGGTGGCGCACGCGGTCAACGCCGGCATCGACATGATCATGGTGCCGGACGACTACGTCGGCACCATCAATGCCATCGTGAACGACGTCACCGCCGGCAAGATCCCACAGTCCCGCGTGGACGACGCGGTGACCCGGATCCTCAACACGAAGTTCGCGCTGGACCTGTTCAACCACCCGTTCGCCGACCGTACCCTCACCGCACAGGTCGGCTCGGCCGCGCACCGGGCCGTGGCCCGACAGGCGGTCCGGGAGTCCCTGGTACTCCTGAAGAACCAGGGCGCGCTTCCGCTCTCCAAGACCGGCACGTACAAGATCGTGGTGGGCGGCAAGTCGGTGGATAACCTCGGCTACCAGATGGGAGGCTGGTCGATCAGCTGGCAGGGCGGCGGCGGGGCGACCACCACCGGTACCACGTTCTGGCAGGCGCTGCAGCAGGCCACCGCCGGTACCACCATCACGCTGCAGAACGTCGGTACCAGGACCAAGGGCCGGTACTCCGGCGACGTCGGCATCTGGGTCGGCGGCGAGACGCCGTACGCGGAGGGCCAGGGCGACTCGTCGACGCTCGCGTTCGGAAACGACAACTCGAGCCAGCTCAGCGACATCTGCTCCCGGGTCACGACCTGCATCGCGATCCTCTACTCGGGGCGACCTGTGATCATCAAGGATCAGCTGGCCAAGGCGAAGGCATTCGTCGCGGCCTGGCTTCCCGGAACCGAGGCCGCCGGCATCACCGACGTGGTCTTCGGCACCGGCTTCACGGGTACCCTGCCGGTCTCCTGGCCCAATGTGGTGACCGACGAACCGATCAACAGTGGTGACGGCAAGACGCCGCTGTTCCCCCTCGGCTACGGCCTCATGCCGTACTAGTCCGCGGTCGCCGGGCCGGATCTGGAGCCGGGTTCCGCCGGCGATCGCTACCGTCGCATGGTCGTTCCGGGCACCGCCATGCCCAAGACCCTACGCGAAGTCGTTGCCAGACCGGCGCACGCTGGCGGCGGCGGGGAGTTGGTCGTGGCGCTGTGCGGGTTGATCGCGAACCCACAAGGCAACGCGTGACAGGACGCCACGCCGAGGAGGCCGTGAGCCGTACCGGCTGTTCGGGGGTCGTGCGGATCTGACCAGCAGGCACGCTTACTATGCCACCGAGGAACTGTCAATACCTGTGGATCGGGTGGTTGATTCAGGCAATGCTGCTATCGGCGGCAGCGGACTGGTAGTCAGTTTCTGCCGGCGGGCCGTCCGCGATGCGGGAGGCGGCGGTCTGAGTCCCGCCTCTCCACCAGCCGAGCGCCTCGATCCACCACGTCATTCCTGCGGCGGCGAAGGGAGCGACCCGCTCGGCTGCCGACGATCCGGTCGTGGTCCCCTCCAGGGCGATGTCGATCGTGCGGGAAGCGTGTTGTCGTATGAAGGAGGTGGCTGCGGTGAACTCCTCGACCGGAACGTTCGTGGCGCGTTGGTTGTCGAAGGTGGGCATGGCACCGTCGAAGCGTGCCGCCCGGCGCAGGCCGGGCTGGTGCGGCCACCGGCCGCCACACCAGATCGGGATGCGCAGCGCGTGCCAGGACGACCACAACTGAGTGAGCCGGGCGAGGCGTTCGTCGAGGGCACGACCGCGGGCACGCAGATTGGGATCGAGTCCGAACTCGGTGTACTCGCGGTCCATAGAGCCGATGGTGGCCACGACGGTGAGCCGGCCTGCGGAGAGTGCGTCGATAGCGGCGGTGTCCTGCGCGACATCTTGGACCTGCCGCCGGGGCAAGGCCACGGTGAGGATGATCCGCAGGCGGGTGGTCGCGGCGGCGATCGCCGCCGCGGCGACGGTGGGACTGGCCACGGGCCAGTCGGGCTCGTGATAGAGCAGGTGGTCCCACAGATGCACGCCATCCCAGCCATGGCGCTCGGCCGCAACCGCGAGCTCGAGTAGTGTTCGGACATCACCAAATTCGCCTACGGTGGGTAATCCCACCGCGTATCGCACATCCATGCCGCCTGACCTTCCCGAGAAGTCGTCCATTTCTGCGGGCTGGGTGG
>JBKPDY010000150.1:0-22253 GCA_046728155.1 Actinomycetota bacterium | reverse complement strand
GTGCTTCATCGGACGCGACAACCAACGAAGCGACCGGGAGGACTACATCGTCCAGTACTGGCAGTAACTGATCCTGACACAGGCCGATATGCCTCGCTCGCCCGCCTTGTGACGCTGGTCGTCTTTGTGGCTCGCCTGGTGCACAGAGGAGGGCCTAGCGCGCGGGTGAGGGAGTCGAGCCAGTTCGCCTGACCAGCTGGCGGAGCCTATTCTCGTATCTGCACGCGCAAGGCACCCTCGGGAAACCCGCGGCCGCGTTTCGGGCAGCGATGGTGTCCACATCCTGAGATCCAACCGCAAGATCGCCGTGAGGGCATCGGAATCGCCGCGAGGCGTGGTTTCTACTACTGCGACACCGATCTTCGACCGCTTGTCCCTGGATGTGAGACGCAATCAACCCTTCACCACGCTCCCGCACGGCCCCTCGGGACACCATAGTTCCCGATCATGCAACAGGCTCGGCGGCGGACGTGGACCATAAATCTCGTGGGCCGCATGGAAGGGAACAGCATGAGCGAATACACAGTGCTCGTCGAAGCCGGCAATGCCGACGGAACCGATTGGCAGGCCCTTGCCCCGCCACAGACCACTGCGGGCGACAGTGCCGTGGAGGTCGCCCGCTGGACAGCCACCAACCAGGACGTGGCGGAGGGAAGCTGGCGGGTCCGGGTCTGGGACGGAGCCAACGCCGACACGGGCGCACGCCCGGCGGCCGAGGTCTACAGCAACACCCTCTGACCTTCGTCCGGCAGGGCGTTGAATCTCAACCGGTGCGCTGCTCAGCGCCGACCCAGGTCATTGTTGACCTGGGTCGGCTTCCCGATCGCGGCCATGGACTTCGGCTACGACGGGCACCCCAGCCGGGTATACGACCGGGCACAGACCGAACGCACTGGTGAGGTGGCCGCGCTCCTGGCGCGCGCCGCCTACCTGGAACACCCAGAACAGGTCGCCATCAGCCGACCATCGGACGCATTGTCGGCGCGGCTGGCCGTGGCCGGTTCGACCAGCTCGCTCTTCCTTGGCTTGGGCGCCGTCGCGCTGCTCGTCGGCGGCATCGGCACGCCAATGTGATGGTGATCTCGGTGCTGGAACGGCGTACCGAGATCGGCCTGCGCCGCGCGTTGGGTGCCGCCCGCCGGCACGTCGCAGCCCAGTTCCTGGTCGAGTCGCTGATCCTGGGCGCCGTCGGTGGTGCGGCCGGCGTGGTCGTCGGCGCGGCCACGGTGATCGGGGCGATCGCCGGCCTGCACCCCGCGCTACGTGCCGCTCAGCTGTGTCCGACCGACGCGCTGCGCACCGGGTGAGACCAAACATTCTCAGGCTACGCAAGTCGTGTGTGCTTGCCTACGGGTCTTGGCCCTTCCGCTACGGCAGCTTTCTGCGTCATCGTGACGGCCAAGCGAGCCGGACCGGTCTCTTGAGTTAGTCGATTCAGCAAGTGGCGCGGGTTTATCGGGTGACAATCGCGGCTTCCGTCGAGAGGATGACTCGTGTCCCACATTCCCCTAGACCAACCCCCGCCGCGGCCGCTGCGGTTCGGAGTGGTCAACGAGTCCGCTCGGCAGCCCACGGGCTGGTTGGACTACGCGCGGCGGGTCGAAGGTAGCGGCGTCGATGTCCTCCTGCTCCGGGACCATTTCATGACCGGCCCGTTCGGACCGCAACTCGCCCCGCTGAGCGCACTCGCCGCGGCGGCTGCCGCGACCACCAGCCTGCACGTCGGGACGATGGTGCTCAGCAACGACTACCGACATCCTGTTCTCTTGGCCCATGAGGCGGCGACCCTGCACGCGATCTCCGGCGGGCGGTTCGAACTCGGCCTCGGTGCGGGCTGGTATCAACCCGAGTACGCAACCGCGGGCATATCGTTCGACCCGCCGGGGCGTCGAATCGACCGCTTGGAGGAGACTCTCGACATACTGACCCGGCTGTTCCGTGGCGAAACGGTACGGCACACCGGTGTCACGTACACAATCGATGGCTTCGACCTCGGCGCGGTTCCGAACCTCACCGGCAGGCCCCCGATCGCTATCGGCGCCGGCGGTCGGCGGATGCTCCGGCTGGCCGCCCGCTATGCCGACATCGTCGGCCTGCTGCCAGCGCCCATCCGTGGCTACGACGAAGTGGACGATCCCGCCGACCGGCTTCCGGAAGCGTTCGCTGCCAAACGCGAGGTCGTGGAGTCGGCTGCGGGCGGCCGGTTCTCGCAGCTCGAGCTGAGCGCGTTCGCCAAGTTCGTGCTTACCGACACCCGCCGATCCAGCACCGAGGACTTGATCGCGACCAACGGCTGGTCGGGCGTCGACCCTGAGGTGGTTTGGCAGATGCCCACGGTCTTCATCGGTAGCAGTGACCAGATCCGGGAGGACCTGTACGCCAGGCGCGAGGGCTACCGGTTGAGCTACCTCATCAGTTCCGACAAGGACCTAGCCACCCTTTCCACGATCATCGCTGGGCTGTGACCGGCCGAGTTGACATCAAACGCGATCGGCTGGCCCATGCGATCCGTGAGGACCGTCAGAGGTGGCGGCGCAGGAAGTCCCCGCAAGCTCGATCTGGATGGCCACCACGGTAAATCACCCGTCGGCAGCGACACGGCGGCGGTCCCGGCTGATTTCGTTGGTTCGAGTGTCAGTTCGCCCGGCCGGTTCGATACAAGGGTATGACTGACACATGACCGAGCCGATCTCGACGCGCAACCTTCGCGGGCCGGGCACACTCAAGTCGCGCAACCTGGCCCTGAATCCGGCGTGCAGTGTGTCGGTGCGCTTGCGCGGCATCGACCTGGTGCTCGAGGGCGAAGCGCACCGGGTCACCGACGCATCCACTTTGGAGCGTGTGGCGGCCGTCTACCGCACGGCCGGCTGGCCGGCTTCGGTGGAGGGCGACGCGCTCACGGCCCCGTACAGCGCGCCCAGCGCAGGCGCTGCGCCCTGGAACCTTTACCGCCTCGCGCTGCACACCGCGGTCGGCGTGGCCACCGCCGAGCCCCACGGCGCCACCCGCTGGGACTTCGCCCATTAGGCCGGCCGGCCCAGATCGGGACACGCTGTGGGCCGCGCGGATGCGCGGCCCACAGCAATCGTAGGGGTGTCTAGTGTGTGTCGATCGGCTTCACGAGGTGGCAGTTCCTCCGTTGTCGATCGTCAACGTCGTCTTCTCCAGGCACGTTGCGGAGATGCTCCGCTGCGCCGGGTTGGTGCTGGTGTAGGTCAGGCGCCAGGACACGTTGGCGGCGGTTGTCGACACCGTCGTATTGGTCGTGGACACCGTCTGCGGGGACGCGCCGCCCACGGCGACCGTCTGGGTGTAGATCGCGGTGCCGGAGCAGTCGATGCTCTCGAACACCTCGAACTTGACGCTGCCCGCCAGGTTGCCGCCGGCGGGAGCGGTCACGGTCGCCATGTCGTTCGGGATGAACGACTGCTGCGAGGTCAGCGACGACGCGACTGATGTGACCACCACGTCCTCGTTGGCGTCCGAGCAGTCCCCGTTGAACGTGGAACCGACGTTGTTCGGGTCGCCCGTGGCCGGCGTGTAGGTGGCCTTCCAGAAGTAGGTGCCGATGGCGTCCGGCGTGAAGCTCACCGGGCCGTAGGTCCCGTTCCCGGTGACCGGCACCGATTGCGGGTTGGTCCCGGTCCCGGTGGCCAGCGTCGTGCAGTCGGCCTTGACCAGGGTGAAGGTGATTGAGCCGCCGGCCGGCGCGCCGGCCGTGGTCGGGTTGATCGCCGGTGTCCCGGGCTGGTTCGACGTCCCGCTCAGGGCGGCGGTGTCGGTGACGGGGTTGCCCAACACGACGTCGGCACCGGCCGTGGTCGGAAGCGACGGCGTCACCGGGGTGATGGTGAAGCACTCGTTCTGACCGTTATCGTCGCGATCAGGGACGCCGTCGGTGGTCGAGTGGAAATGCGCCGACCAGCAGTAGTCCCCGGCCGCGGTGACGGCTGCCGTGCTCGACTGGACGATTGGGGAGCTGTTACTGACCGGGACTGGCCCGCCGATGTCCGTGGACACCTCCAGCGGAGATCCGATCGGGCCCCGGAGGTGGAACTGCACGGTACCGGTCCAGGTCGAGATGCCGGTGACGGTGACGGTCGCGGTGTCGCTGACCGACACCGATCCGGTGCCGATCGATGTTGATCCAGTGATACTCGACTGCGTGGTCACTTTGGCGCCGCAGGTGCCGAAGGTGCCGAGGATGAAGTCCTTCAGCGTTGCCGTCGTCGACGTGGACGACCGTGTCTCGGAGGCCACCGATGCGAAGCACCGGTCGCTCAGGCCCAGGACCGAGAGGTTTACTCCGCCCTCGTAGAACTCGCCTTGCAGGTAGGTGTTGTTGCCGCTCTTGTCGGTGTATGGCCACGGCGCCGTGGTGCCGTTGGTCGGGTTGACGATTCCGCAGAACGTGTCTCCCGCTGAGGCGGACGCGCAGTTGGCGTTGGTCGACGTCGCAAGGGTGCGCAGGTTCGCGTCACCACACGTGCCGCCGGTCTTCTTGCAGGTCGGATCCCACGAGTACACCGTGATTGTGGACGTGGTACCGCCGTTGCTGAAGTCGCTGATCACCAACAGGTCGCCGGCGCGGTGCACGCCGGTGAATCCGGTTCCGCCGCCGACGTTGTTGCTGCCGAGGCCGATCGAGTTCTGGAAGAACCAGAACCCCTGCTGCGCGTCCCCACTGTTGTCGAGGCGGTCCGAGCCGAAGTACAGCAGTTCGCACGTTGATGCGGAGCCGCTAGGGCATGTAGGTGAGGGCGGCAACGAGTAACGCGCCGCGAAGCTGTGCAGCAGGTTGTCCTTGTCGGGCAGGCCACCCGCCCCGTCCTTCCAGGCCCACTGGTTGATATCCTGCGGGTCCTTCGAGCCGCCGCCGGTAAAGATGGTGGCATTAAGATTAGGCTCCGCGACCCACTCGACCGCAGTCGCCCCACTCGTGTCACTTGTCGTTGAACAGTCCGTGCCGGTCACCTGATGACAGACGTTGTCCCAGTCGTCTCCAGGTGCGGCGCCGTTAACTGCATTGCCGTCAAGCTCGAACGCGCCCGTGTCGTGCACCGCCGCCGCCGGGGTGACGTCGAGCGCGGTTATCGCGGCTGTCGCCAGCACCGCCCCGATCGCAGCGGTCAACCACCGCCGGCGCGACCACCCGATAATACCGGTACCTGTTTTCATAGCTCATTTCTCCACTCGTGATAGCTGTCGGAATTCAGGCTTCGTCGTGGTGATAATGCGGGTACTTGAAGAATGTTGAGCCACACCCTGCCCGAACCGAGCAGGGCAGGAAGTAGGCAATTACCGGCAGCAGTCAAAACGGGTCAACCGTGAGCGAACCCACCGCTGAATCGTCCACCGGGGCCGGTCGTGGCCGTTGTGATAGCCGTAGTGGCCCGGAAAGAAAGAATTGAGCTCGCGCAGCGCGAGTAAATGACGGGCGACGATCAGGCGCCGTCCGGAAGAATCGGGCGCACTGGCACGTGCAATAAGGCCAGGCGCGAACGCCCCCCTTGACTAATTGGCCGCTGGGCGAACTCTTTCCATGTGGTGGAGTGCGGAGGGGCTCGACACTGAGCATGCACCGGCTGATGCGCCGTGCGGACGCCCGAAGCTGAGATCTGCACACAAGCTCGCTGACCGTTCAGCCAGCCAACAGAGCGGCTTCGGCCGTGCCTGGCGTCGCAGCGCCACCGCCGGCAGCGCCCCTCCACGGGTGCGGCCGCACAGGCGTAACCTGATCGGAAGCCGCTTCGGCCCCGGGCAGTGGAGTTCCTGCGGACGCGAAAAGCACTCATGCCGACCCTCCAGAGGAAAGCGGCAGAGGAGAGTTCGCCCTCGGTCGGGTCAGAGGTCCAGTTCGCATCGGCATCCCCAGTGACACCTGACAGACCAAGGTAAAAACGGTCTTCAGTCTGCAACCGATCTCGTCAACAAGCTATCAACTAGCCGACATCGCGAATTCGGGTCTGGCCGGTAGCGAACTTCACGTGGATCAAACTGGAACGGGCCGCGGGCGGCACCTCACTTTTGACCGTCCTCGTCCATCACCCAGGAAGCAACGACGGACAAAGATCTGTAATCAGTCTGAATACACCACATCGACCTTCGCGGTCAAAAGGAAATGATCCCGAGTGGGGGACTGAACTCCGAAGAGTGCTGGCTCAGCCTACCTGAGCGGAGACGTGCCCGGCTGCCCAGCAGGCGTCACCGCCGCGGCAGGTCCGCATCCGTTGCAGCGCCGCGTGCAGAGCCGCCAGCCGACCGGCGCCCAGCCGCCCCGCGATGTTGTCCAGCTCGTCGGGGTCGGCGACGCGGTCGTAGTACTCGCGCTCGCCAGTGACGTACTCCACGTAGGTGTACGTCGAGGTACGCATCGCCTCGTAGGTCGTCGGGTTGCCGTTGCGCCGACCCTGGACATCGGGGTCCGACGGTGCTGTGTTGGGACCGTGGTGCTCGATCAGCGCGGCGGTACGCCAGTCGATCACGGATCCAGCGTGCAGTAGCGGCAACAGGCTATGACCATCCACATTGGATGATATCGGAGCACCGGCGAGCTGCTCGAAGGTCGGAGCGAGGTCGATGTTCTGCACGATCTCGTTGCGGGTCGCGCCGGCCGGCACCCCGGGGCCGACCACGACGAGTGGGACGCGGACATCGGTGTCGAACGCGGTCTGCTTGCCCGGCGTCAGCCGGTACTCGCCCATGTGATACCCGTTGTCGGAACTGAAGAAGAGGTACGTGTTGTCGGCGACGCCGGCCGCCGCGACCGTGGCCCGCACGGAGGCGATCAGGCGGTCGATCGCCGCAACTGCCTGAGCGCGCTTACGGAAGCTGGCATCGATGTCGGCCCGATCACCGGCGGTCAGTGGCGGCTCGCTGGCCAACCAGGCCGGGGCGTTGGTCGGCACACGGTCGAACGCCGCGGTGCGGGGGGCCGCCAAGCCGGGGAACGCGTTGAGATCGCGCGGCGCCGGTGTGTACGGAGCGTGGGGGGCAAACGTCGCGATCTCCAGCGCGAACGGCTTGTGCGACGCGGCAGAGCGCGCGATGAACGCCGCACCGGTGCGCGACAATACATCGGTGAGGTAATCGGCCGACCTGCGTCCATAGTGGACGATCGTGTGGTTCTGGTTGAGATCGTAGCCGAACTCGGGGTATCCGTTGCCGGCCACATCCCACTCGGTCCAGCCCGGTGGCACGAACGGCTGGGTTTCACCTTCGGTGTTGGCCGGCTGGTATCCGTTGAGGTACTTGCCCATCATGCCGGTGGCGTACGACCGGCCGAATAGCGCCGTCGCGTATGTGCTGGACTCCTCGCCACGCCAGTGGAAGAGCGCGAATCCACCGTCGGGCGAGGTATTGGTGAACACGCCGGTGTCATGCGGGAATCTGCCGGTGAAGATCGATGAACGCGACGGGCAGCACAGCGAGTCGGTCACCGTGTAGTTGGTGAAGGTCGTGCCATCCCGCTGCATCTGCTGAACCTGAGGCATGTACCGCACCAGGTTCCACGAAAGATCATCGGTCAGGATGAACACGACATTGGGCGGTCGCGGGCCGGTGGTCGACCCGCTTGGCGCTGATCCGGGCGGGGTGGTTGCTGCGGGGTGGCAAGCCGCCACCGCGAGCATGGCGACCGCGGTCAACAGCGCGGCCGACCACCGCGGGCCCGGCAGACAACGCATGCGCCCCATCCTTCCTGGTGAACGTTCGAGGAATGCAAGACGAGCGTATGCATGCGACGAGAATCCGGAGCCAAGGGTGGGGCCCCTCATCGCGCCGTACGAGAAATGCCTGGGCGGTCGCGTCCAGCCATCGTGTCGATCACATCCGCACGTTACCCGTTGGTAGCCCGGCTGGGAGTCTCAGATCCGCAATGCCCGACTGCCGGCGACCCATTCGCTCGGTGTCCAATCGGCACGGTAGGAACCAGCTTTATCATCGGCGGCCCGGTGACCGGACGGTCCCAGGTGGTCATCCGTGCGTATGCCGACTCGTATGGCGGCTGTTGCGGCCTTTTCCCGCACCGTGGTCCGGCCGCGGAACAGTTGCCGGATCCGACGACGCTCCGATGCCGGCGACCCAGCCCGAGTATCGTCGCCAATGATGTGGGCCGACCGGCTCGCCGATACGGAGTGCGAACAGGGGAGGCGTGATGTTTGTACAGGTCGTCGAGGGCAGAGTCGCCGACGCCGATCAACTTCATGCGGAACTCGACCGCTGGGACCGGGACCTTTCCGATGGTGCGACCGGCTGGCTCGGTTCGACCGAGGGTGTCACCGCCGACGGCCGGTTCATCGCCTTGGTACGATTCGATTCCGAGGAGGCCGCGCGTCGCAACAGCCAACGCCCGGAGCAGGACCGCTGGTGGCGGGAGACCTCGAGATTCTTGGCCGAGCCTCCCACGTTCCACGAGAGCAGCGATGTCGTTGTGGACATCGTCGGTGATCCCGACCGGGCCGGGTTCGTGCAGGTCATGGAGGGCCGCGGGACCGATCCTGATCGGGCGCGCGAGCTGATGTCGCAGGACTCCGGCGAGTGGGCGAAGTTCCGGCCCGACGTGCTGGGCAGCATTGCAGCGATGTACGACGACGGCTCGTACACGATGGCTGTGTACTTCACCTCCGAAGCGGAGGCGCGCAAGGGTGAGAAGAAGGAACCGCCGCCGAAGCTCAAGGCCCAGATGGACGAAATGAGCTCGCTCGCCATGGGCCAACCCGAGTTTTTCGACATCAAGAGTCCTTGGCTTTACTCGCGCCATCATTAGGCACGTAGGAATGCGGTGAGGTATGGCATCGTCCGGCCCGGAGCAGGAAACGAGCGACCAACGACGTGATTAGGTAGGTAGGCGGTTCCGGGCCGGGAACCTCACCTCGATGTCACGGCCACCGGCGGGCCGCGGCTGCGCGGCGATTGTGGCCTCGTGGGCTTGTGCGATGGCCCGGACGATGGCCAGGCCCAACCCGCAGCTCCCCGCGTGCCTGGTCCGTTGGACGCCGAGCTGTTGGAACGGCTGGAACTGCCTATCGTCTTCCACGGCGTCATGTTCGAACTGGCAGCCACTCTGTTCAATGTCACCTGGTGGTACGCGTGTCGTGATCTCTCCGGCTGACCTCGGCTCCGACGCGCAAGCCTGGCTACCACGCCGGTACGGTTCGCGTGTGGTCAGCACCTGGTGGTAGTCGGTCTACGCATGTGCGCGTACAGCGGTGCCGCCTCAGGGGTGACGACAGCGACGTGTTCTGGGGCGGATGTTGGTGCATGGCAGATACCAACGATAGGAGTCAGTCAGTCATGCCCCGCGAAGCCAAGCACCGCATCGTGCCCGATCGCGCCGCCGCGCACCCTACCGGCACCATCTCCGCAATCGACGAGCGGATCATCAACACCCTGCGCCGACACGCCCCGACCTTGATGCGTCTGGCCCTCGGCCTGGTGTTCGTCTGGTTCGGCGCTCTGAAGGTGGCCAACGTGACGCCGGTGGCCAAGCTGGTCGCCGACACCATGGCCTTCATTCCGGTACCGTCGTCCGTCCTCGTACCGGCGCTTGGCGTATTCGAGATAGCCATCGGCGTGGCATTGACCGCCGGCCGGTGGCTGCGACCCGTGCTGGCCGCCCTCGTAGCCCACCTCGCCGGCACCTTCCTGGTGCTTGTCCTGCAGCCTGCAGTGGCCTTCCAGGACGGGAACCCCCTGCTGCTCACGACGGAGGGCGAGTTCGTAGTCAAGAATCTGGTGCTGATCGCCGGGGCACTCCTGGTGGCCGCCGCTCTGACACCGCTGCGAACGGGTGAACTGGGAGCTGAGCATGCGTCCGCGCCATCAGCCGCGGCCCCTGGTACCGGCCGTACCGGCCCATCGGTCGTGAGCGGATAGGACCACTGTGGACACTCGGTCGACCGTCCACCCGACGATGAGGTGGAAGCCGATGAGTGCGAAGATACCAATTGCGGCCACCGGCGACGTGGGATCGATGAGCACTGCTACGCCGGCGGCGAGCATTCGGCTCAGGACAAACACCTAGTGTGGATCCATGACATACCTGCGCGATGTCGGAGAAGTCAGTGCCGAGTTCCATGCCCGGGATGACGTAGACAGCCTGACCTTCCATACCTCGGGCACGCTCGTGCGCTTCGTGGCGCCGGGCGCGGCGACCATGGGCCAGTTCGGGTTGTTCGAATGGAACATGCCGCCGCGTACGGGTGGTGCGGATGCTCACTTCCACAGGACGTTCTCGGAGTCGTTCTTTGTCATGTCCGGCACGGTCGAGCTCTATGACGGCAACCGCTGGATGCTCGCGCGAGCGGGTGACTTTCTCTATGTACCGATGGGTGGCGTGCACGGCTTCCGGGCGCTCAGCGACGAGCCGTCCTCGATGCTGATCTTGTTTGCACCGGGTGCGCCCCGGGAGAGGTACTTTCGGGAGCTCGCGGCGATCCGGAACTACGGCCGAACGCTCACCGAGGACGAATGGACCGCCTTCTTCGCGGAGCACGACCAGTACCGCGCAGAGTAACCGCCAGTCCGCGGGGCGTGGCTAGGTGCGCCATCGACGAATCATACCGAGGGCAAGGAATGCGCTGGCCCGGCTGCTGCATGACATTGTCCACACTGGAGTACTCAGCCACTACGACCCGGCCCAGCCCGACCCCGTGGGACTGGCTTCTCGACGCACTGACGTCCGGTCGCCAGCGCAACACGTCGCAGAGCTCGCCTAGACGCTCCGGCCGTTGCGCCGTTCGGCGGATTGCGCCCGGACGATGCGGCTGTGAAGGCTGTGCGCATGACCCGACCGGGGAGTGCGCGTAAGCCGTCCGCGGTACGTCGCATCGGGCGGTGGTTGGTCCACCTGGTCGTCGTGCTTCTGGTGCTGGGGACGTTCGCGGTTCCGGTCGCCGCGGTCGTCACGACCGGTGGGCTCGGGCTCCCGTCGCCCCCGCCCGAGGCGTCGCTCGCAGCGTTGGTACGTGGCAAGGTCGCGCCGCTGCGGGAGATGCCGATCGCGACCCCGGGTGGCGCCGTGGCACAGGAGATCCGCGAGGGGCGCATCCTCTCCGACCCCGGACTGATGCACGAGGCGGTCGATGCTGCCGCCCAGCGTGTCCTCGGCCGGGGAACGTCACGTTTCTGGCAGATCCTGGTTGGCGGCGACAACGTCGACTTCTTCGCCGACGCTGACGCCGGATCCAGCTACCCCTATCGGTACCCGGCCTTGGACCGACTCCTCGATGTGGTCCTGCCTACGCCGGTTCCCTCCGCTCTGATACCGGGTCTCAACGACCTCGCCGCGCTACTTATCCTGGCCGCGGCCGACTTCCCGAAGGTCGGGGCGGGTGGGGCCTTCTTGAACCGGCTACCCGGTGCCTACTACGCCGCCGGAGCCGCCTTCGATCTGCTCGAACGCGTCCGCGAGGCACAGCGATCGTGTTCGGTCCAGTTGAACCTCGCATTCCTGCTCTCCACCGACAACGAGCCGCAGGACGACCTCGTCGCGACGGAGTTCGACCGCGCGCACGACGCCTGCCCAGGCGACCCGACCCCGCTCTGGCTGCTCGGCCAGTTCCAGATGCAGCGTGCGTACCTCGTGCGACCGGTGATCTTCGTCGGCCAGATCCTCAACCGCGATCAGCTCGCGCCGCGTCCGTTCGCCACATTCCGGCGGCTGGAGCAGGAGCTGCCGGCCTCGCCAGCGGGCTGGAGCGGCGAAGCCGACGCCGAAGTCAAGCTGGCCGAGGAGGCGGCCGATGGCCGGCTCCAGCCGTTCACCGCACGACACCGGTTCGAGCACGCGCTTACTCTTTATCAACGCGCGGCGCAGCTGTCTGACGACGCCGGTTTCGAGATCGGAATGGCGCGGGCGCTCGCCGGCCTGGGCCGCTACGACGAAGCGGCCGCCACGGCACGTCGCGCCTACGACATGAACCCGAACGCCGCGGCATTCCAGACCCAGCTCATTGAGGAGCTCGAGCGCGCCGGCCGGTACGCGGACGCGGCTGATCTGGCAACGAACGCACGGTTCCCCGATCCGGCGACCCGACGAAACCTGATCTCGCGGGCCGCGGCCTTCGGTACGAGCCCTACGATCTCGCTTGGCATCGAACGGACGAGCGCCGTCACGCTGACCGTGGCACCGCCACCCGGGCGTGGTGGGTTCGCCAGCGTTTACGACTTCTCGTTCATCCCGGTCTACCGCAGTGACGACCCCGCATTCACCGGCTTCGAGCCGTGGTGCCGGCAGCGGTCGCGCCTGCGCGATCTCATCCTCGCCGGCCGGTTCGGCGACGTGCTTGAAGCGGCATCCGCCGGCGCGAAGATGGAGGAGTTCACGCCCGGCTATACGTGCGACGGCGCGGGCGCAGTGCCGGTTGACGATACTCCGGCTGACTCTGGTCTGCGGCAGCAGTCCGACAATGCTCTCTACCGGTTCGCGGCCGTCGCCGCGGCGCAGACTGGTGACGCCTCAGCCGCCAGCGACTGGTTGCGCAGGATCAAGCCGCTGTACACATCGGACAACGCCGACCGCACGAACACCACATTCACCGTCGACGGCGATCTCGTCAACGCGACGGCGTACCTCTACGACACCCGGCAGAACCTGTGGCGCTTCGGCGGCGACCTCACCCGGGCGGCCGAGGTGACGCGGGAGTGGACGCGGGCCACGCCGCGCGATCCGCTCGCGTGGGACCGGGCGGGCGAGGTCGCCTTCAACCAGGGCCGCTACGCCGACGCCGCCCAGGCTTTCGCGCGGTCTGCATCCGCGGCATCGGACCCCGGAAATATCGGATCTATAGCGCGCGCCACGGCCGAACTCAAACAGGGTGCCGCACTGGGCCTGGCGGGGCAGGACGAGAACGCGGTCGCGTCGCTGCGCCGAGCGCAGAGCGCCGGGGCCGCGGTCGAGGCCGCGATCGGCGATGACCACTGGGCCGACGAGGGCGCCGCTGACCCGGGCGCGTACCACGGGGCTGTGATCGCGTACTACGCGGCCATCCAGCTCGGCGACGCGGGTTTGCGCCAGCGCGCCTACTCCGCGGCCGCGGCGGGGTACCACCAAGCGGTCGACGCGAGCCGAGCCTTCGACGTGGTCAACGACGAGGTGAAGGAGCACGAACCGAGCCCGTTGCTGAGCGGCGCTGCAGAGAACAACCTCGCGCTCGCACAACTCAAACTCGGCCGGCTCAACGACGCCGTCGCTTCCGCCACGTCCGCGGTAGGGCGCGACCCGCAGAGCCCCGTATACCTGCAGACACTCGCGTACGCCGAGGTGCTCTCGGGGCGGCAGGACGCCGCCGCGGCGGCGTACCGGCAAGCACTCGGGTATGACCCGACGCTGTTCCCGTCCGCGAACGACCTGGGCGTACTTCTGGCCGAGCAGGGCAAGGACGACGAAGCACTGAAGCAGCTACGCCGCGCCGTTGGCGTGAAGCCCGACTACGCCCTGGGCTGGTTCAACCTTGGTGTGGTCCTCAGCGGTATGGGCCCAAGCCACTTCCTGCAGGCGCAGGGCGCGCTGGGACGCGCAGCGCAGCTGGACAGCTCATATCGCGGCGCGAGCCGGGAGCTGGGCTTCGATGCCGAGCCGTACTTCTCGGGGCTGGACATCTCGCGGCCGCTTCCACCGCAGTGGCGGTTCGCCGAGCACGAGCGGCGCGCCCCGGCCACGCTGACGTTACTTGTCCTCGCCGTGCTGCTACTCCGTCTCTTGTGGAGCCTCGTGCTGGACCAGGCTGCTGGCAAGGCAGGTGAACGGGTGCTCGGCTGGGCCAGCGGCGAACCGACCCGTCACAGGCCGTGGCAACGAGTGCTGGGCGTCCGTATCGTTCCGATCGTTGCCGTGGTGGCCACGGTCGGTCTGCTGCTGTGGCCCCTGCTCGCGTCCCAGCAGCCGCAGCCAGCCGAGGGTATTGTGCTCGGAACTGGCGTGCTGGCCCTCACCTGGGCGTACATGCGCACCCGCGTCGCGACCGCTGCACAGGCTGGCGTGACCGTTCGACACTTCACCTGGATCCCCGCGATTGGGTTTGGCGCGGTCCTGGCCGCAGTCGGCCTTGCCTTCGCGCCTGTGCCAGCTGCCGACACGACCGTCCGACGTGGACTGTTGCGCTGGGGCCCACCAGCCCTGCTCGCAGCCCTGGCGGTCGGGCTTCTGGTGCTCGGCTGGATCTTCGACGTGCCGACGACCCGTGCGCTCGGGGCCTCCGCACTCGTGATGGTCAGCTCGGTGATGCTGCCGGTGCGTCCGTACGACGGAGCGTTCATCAAGGGGCGCCTCGTCAACATGGTGATGGTTGTCGGGCTCCTCGGGATTTCCACCCTGCTATTCCTCGGCTTGATCTGAGGTCGTTCGGTCGGCCCGGCGCCGGGGCCAGTCGGAGATCGGAACTCCGCGTGTGAGTCGCGACGCGACGGCTTTCCTTGCGTATGCCAGCGCCGTGACCGCGGTTGATCGCGTTATGGGTCCCAGGACGCCAGCGGCTAGAAAGGCAAGTAGAACGCCGGCCCGCCGGTCCTCGTTCTGCGGCGTCACGTACACCTCTGTGGATGTGCGTGCCGTTGCCGCTTCATCGTCTCGGGCGTGACGAGTAGCGGCACCGAGACTCCCACACTGCCAGAGCGGGTCTCGGCATGTTGGTCGATCTGGGAGTTCGTCCACCTGCGGAAACGGCGCCCGTTCGCGCCGTGAGCGACCGTGGCACCCCTACATTGTCCGCGGCGTCTGGGACGAATTGGGCACGGCCTCCGTCAAGGATTCGGTGCGGGGTCGTCACCACCTGCAGCCCCGCGGACCCTGGGCCGGCTGGCGAACGACACTCGCGGGGCGTCACCCGTTAGCGGGCAAATGTCGCAAGCCCCGTGACCGAACCGCTCTCCGCACGTTGTCACGTTACGAAATATCGGCATCACTCATAGTAATGTTTGCAAACCACCAGATCCGAGCTCTCGTGACGCCGAGACCCGATTGTCGGCACGGTCCGACGTTCGAGCGATCAGGATCGCCCTCGCACGCAGCGCCGCGCAGAAACAGTTGCGGCGGTCGTTGCCTGCGCCATCGCTCGTGGCGAGGTTCTCGCCACCGACAGTCCTGGAGCAGAGGAATGGCAAGCCGCTGGTTGACCCGCGCTGCGGTGGCCACCGCGGCGGTCGCTGCCGGAATGATCGCCGGCGCCGCCGTCGCGTGGGCGGACCCGCCCGGCAACAATGGTACCGTCAAGATCAATTCGCAAGATGTCGACAGCAGTGGGGACATCTCAAACGTGCCGCACGTTCCGTGCGATTTCCAGGTCGAATTCTTTGGTTTCGACGCGGGACAGACCGCCACGATCACCTTCACGATCCAGCCGCCTTCTGGCAAAGATGTCGTGTTGCTGAGCGAGACCGAGACGATCAGCGGTACCCCGGCTGGGGGTGGTCTCAACGATGTGGACGAGGTCTTCAAGTTCTCGGGGACGAGCTTCGGCCTTGACAGGTTCACCGCTCAGCCGCAGCAGGGTTTCCACGTCAAACTGACCATTGTGTCGGCGGGCGTCCCCGGCGGACTGAAGCACAAGGTGTTCTGGCTGCAGTGTGCCCCCAGCACTACCCCGCCGTCGTCAAGCCCGCCTCCGTCCCCAACGCCCTCGGCGCCCTCAACCCCGCCATCTCCAGCCGGGAGCCCGTCGACCTCCCCGCCCGCGGGAAGCCTTCCCGTGACCGGTGCCGGTCTGGCTGGCATGATCGCCACTGGTGTGGCGCTGGTTGGTGGTGGCACGGCGCTGCTCATTCTCCGCCGGCGGCGGGATGCGATCGACAGCGCGTCCGAGCTGTAACCAGTACCACTCGCGAGTCAGGGCGTACCAGCGCAAGGCTGGTGCGCCCCTCAGCGCTATCGCTGGTACAGCCGCCCATCGAGGTCGACATGACAGCTCCGGGCCGGCGGGCAGCTCGATGACCTACGTGGCGACCGCTGCGTGGTGCCGGGACGCGGGTTTCGGGGGAAGCGATGGCCGGAGGTTCGACGACGGTCACTGATCAAGAGAGGGCGGCAAGGAACGGAGCCACCGGCCAATCGGACACGAGAAGATGTCGGTGGTCGGTGATACCTTGCCCGAGGTGAGTGGACCCGGCGAGGAGAACGCTGATGGCAGATGTTGCGCTACGGCCGATCGACGACTCCGATCTCGATGCGCTATTCGATCAGATGCGTGACCCGGAGTCGGTCTGGATGGCGGCATTTACCCCCAAGGACCCCGACGACCGCGACGCCTTCGACGCGCACATGTCCAGGGTGAGGACGTCTCCTGAGGTCACCATGCGAGCGGTGACCTGCGATGGGCGTCTCGTCGGCAGCATCGCCAGCTTTGTCCTCGAGGGTCAGACCGAGGTCACCTACTGGATCGACCGCTCGGTCTGGGGGATGGGAGTCGCCAGCCGGGCTCTCGCCCTGTTTCTCAAGATGATTCCCATTCGCCCGCTGCATGCCCGTGCAGCCAGCGACAACGTCGGTTCGCTCAAGGTTCTTGGGAAGGCGGGGTTCAGGATCGTCGGCACCGAGATCTCCCACGCTTGCGGGCGGAACGCAGAGATCGAGGAGACCATCATGTGTCTCGACTAGTTGCCTGACCGGCCGATCACGATCGGTGGCTGCAAGAGCCTTCACTCCGGTGTCCGCCGACCCGGAGTTTCCAGTGTCCGCTGTCAGGGTTGACAGTGGTGAGCGGTGAGGCCGTGTGACTGGCCGGCGTCCGGTGGCTGTCCGGGTCCAGCCGGAGGGTGCCCCGCCGGAGGCCGTTCTTTGGGGGGTTTCTCAAGCGGGGGCCTGCGGCCCCTTGAGCCCGCCGGAGGCCTTGCCCTTGTGGCTACGGACGTGCCACGGGCTCTGGTCGCCGGGGTTTGCCGTGGCCGGTCGCTGGTCTTCTGCGCCTTCAGCCCGTCAGTGGGTTGCGCGGCGCCCGTACACTGCCGCTGGCTTAACCATAAGGCGGCGTGCTGGTGCTGCACGCGGCCCGCGAAGCGGGCCGCCTGGCGGCGGCCTCATAGTCTGAGCGCCACGATGATCGTCTAGCCGGAGCTGTCACGCATCAGCTGACACTGTTCCGTGAGGAGTCACGTGGAGCTGGCAATGAGGTCGAGCCAGCGGTCCATGCCGGAGAGCTGCGAGCATGGCGCGGGGGCACGCAGTAGCACTGGCGCATCGTCCATGCTGAGGGAATGCCGTACGACCCGACGATCTACCTGGGTTCCGCCGCCCACTACCGGTTGGGGCGTCCGCCGTACTCCCCGAGGCTTGAGGGCTTTCTCGCCGAGGAGCTTGGACTTGACGGGACCGCACGGCTGCTGGACGTCGGGTGTGGTCCCGGGATTCTGGCTGTGCGGCTGGCTCCGTTGTTCGCACAGGTCGTCGGTCTCGACCCGGACGTGGACATGCTGGCTGAGGGTCGGCGAGTTGCTCACGAGGTAGGTCTGTCCAACATTCGTTGGGTCAAGGCTCTTGCGGAAGACTTGCCGGATGCCGCACCCGGGCCGTTCCAGCTGGTGACGTTCGGACAGTCGTTCCACTGGACCGACGAGCTGGCAGTCGCCGAGACGGTTTACGACATGCTCGAGCCTGGCGGAATGCTGGCCCTCATCGTGCACACCGTAGAGGGTCGGCCGCGCCCGCCAAGTGCCGGAACGCCCATCCCCCATGCGGAGATCAGGGCAACGGTGGAAAAGTATCTCGGGTCCACCAGACGCGCGGGGCATGGCCACTCACCCGTACGGAGTCACAGGTTTGAGGATGTGTTGGTGCGCACGCGCTTCGGCACACCACAGTCTGTCTTCCTTCCTGGCGTCCCCCGCCTGGTGCGCGACAGCGAGAGCATCCTGTCCGGCTATTTCTCGTTCTCCTGGGCGGCACCGCATCTGTTTGGCGAGCGTGGGGCAGCGTTCGCCGACGAGGTCCGAGCGCTGCTTGCGTCCCGGTCGCCGGCGGGAGTCTTCTGGGATTGGCCCGGTGATACCGAGATCGTCTTCGCCCGCAGGGCTGCATGACTGAAAGGAAGCCCCGGCGTCGGTCGCCAACGGCGACCACCATTGCTGCGGTTGATGACGCCGTAGCAATCAAGAAGGCGCTGGTTCTGCACTACTGGGCAGACCTGCCGGTCACTGAAGGTGCTGATCTTATGCGGCTGCCGGAGTCGACGGTGAAGTCCCACCTACGTTGGGGTCGCGCCAGGCTCGCCTTGTCACGTGTTCTTGGCAACGACGACGACAGGCAAGGAGCGACCCCGCGTTGAGGGATCTCCACGACATCGTCCGCGAAGCAGACATGAACCTGCCCGGCCAGCTCCCACGGGTCGTTGACGATACGCTTTGCCTCGCCGAGCATGCCGCTGCCATTGGCAGCAAGGGCAGCTCAGGTGGGGCGCGCCGCCGCGGACTTGAACCCCGGACGGACGATTACCTGTATTGCGTTGTGTAAAGGCGAAATGCGAAGATCATGTCGAGCGAGGTAGAGCGCAGGCGGGGTCGGCGCTGAGCACCTGCTGTATGCCGGCGAGGGTGTGTATCGCGGCGGTGGTTAGCGCATCTGTACCATGTCGCCCGACGGGATTGTCAACGCTGGCAATGCATCGGGTGCTGCCAGCATGAGGATTCCGATGACAAGCAGCGTCGCCGAGGTTGCGTAGGTCACGACCCGTTGGCGCCAGGGGACGGTCTTCTCGACGGCGACGACGCCCGCGATGAACACCATCCACGAGACGCTCATGACGCCGAGGGCGAAGAGTGACGCCATCAATGCCCAGCAGCATCCGACGCACCAGGCGCCATTCTTCGCGCCCATCCAAACCGCGCCAGAGCCGCCCTCGCGCCACGAGCCAAGCAGCACGCCGAGTGGGCTGCGGCACTTGCCGAGGCAGACGTCTTTGAGCGGGGTGACCTCGTAAATCGCAGCGACGATCAGGGTGGCACCGGCGAGTCCACGGCCTGCATTATTCCACGCGAGAGCGTCCCCCATGACCTTCGAGGCGGTGGCGCCGACGGCGTAGGCGACGAGGCCGGCGGCGGTCCAGGTGAACAGGTAGCCGCCGACGAAGAGCCATGGGCGCAGCGGCGATCGTTCCTTCGTGATGCGGGCGAAGAGCCCGACTGTCGGCGCAACTGATGGGAACATCATCGCGGCCATCATTACGACCCAGGCTCCGAGGAACCAGCCGAGTCGTCCCAGACTCGTCCACGGCCCCGCGTCCATGCCCCGAGTTTCGTGCGCCGTCCATGTCCAGCCGATGCCGGCAAGGGCGAAGAGTGCCGCGACGAGCCCTAATCTTGCGCGGGCGGCGGCATACGTCGACGCGGGACCGGTTTGCGGGCCACTCCCCGCGGTGCTTGCCATCCGAGTCAGGCGGCCCAGGAGAACTTGGACTTGGAGAGGCCAGTCTTGCCCTCATAGGAGATGCCGAAAGCGTCGATCCGGGTCCGCTTCGCCTCGGCCATCGTGAGGTCCGATCCAACCGGATGGAACATGCCCTGGAAGCGCACCGGCTCGCCGGTTTCCACCCCGAACGGGACGATGTCCTCGATGTCGAAGTCGATCCCGTCGCCGACTCGGACGCTGTGCCGAAGCCCGTCGTCGTTGACCTCGATCGCGGCTCGCTCGACGCCGAGGACCTCGCCTACGAGGGGAGCCAGGGCACCCATCGGTCCGCCGAGCTGCCCGCTGAACACTTTGACCAGCTTGTCCAACTGCTCTTCGCTCGCCTGGTCATCGATGAACACGCCAAGCCGCCAGTTTCCCTCGGTCATAATCTTGGGTGTGTCGGCGATGATGGCGACCTTACGACCCCCGATGTCGGTGCCTTCGATCTGGCCCCGCTGGATGTTGAAGACCAGAGTCACGCGGCAGAAGTCGTAGGTGGCTCCGTGGTCGAACGAGAGATTGCATGGACACATCAGCTCGCAAGAGCAGGTCTCGACGTAACTTCCTGTGAGATCCCACGCCATCACGCGCCCCCCTTCAGGGAAATTGCCACCGATCTTCCGCCCAGTAGGCTATACGCGTCAACACACCGAATGCAGGATCGCGGTAGCCGAATGCCTCGGTGGGGATCTGCACGGTGCGCTTGGCGCCACCAGAGCCGGACCGCAAGCCTTGTCATGCCGCAGACGACGGAGGCTCGGCAGAACTCGAGCTCGGCCGGTTGGGCCGGTCATGCGCAACATACCGGTCATGCGCAACATAAGGGTCGGGTGGGCTCTCGGTCTCGGGCCAGCTCCTGCTTGGCCGTGTCGTCTGCGGTAACGGCTCGAGCAGACGGCCCGAGTGGCGAGGCCAGTTGCCTCGTACTGCGGCCGAACGGCCGTCGCATAGCCGCGGAAAGGCACGCGTCACCGGCCGGGTCGGCCCGACCCTGGTGTGAATAACCTCGTACGACCGCTTCGTCCCGAACGAGTGATCGCGATCGACGGACCTGGCCGCAACCTCGGGCTGGCAACGGACACAAGTCTCTCGGCGGTTGAAGACCCGGGCCTTCGCCGCCCCTCATCCGGCCCAGTTCGCCCGCGCGTTGTGCGCGGCCACTGACGATGCTGTGGGGTCGTTTGCTCACTCAGACCGAACTCGTCGGCCGTCCGCGGTCAGCCCGAGAGCTTCGACGAGTGCCTCAACGCCCTGGCCGAATGGTCCGGGCGACCGCGATACTGCGGCGGCGAGCAACGGTGACGACGCCGTGAGTCCGCCGTCGCTGGCCCACGCTTGGAGGATGGGGAGAGTTTCGTCGATATGCGGCGGCTCGCCGTCATTGTCGTCGAGCTCTGCTTGCTCGGGGTTCATCACCAAGTTGTGATGGGTCGGCCAGGCTTTCCACGCCGACGACGGCCCAGCCGCTGTCGTAGACGTACATGGCCAAGGCCGGTGCCTTTGGTCTGTTCGGCCAACGCATGAGCCAGTGGCTTCAGGGTCGTACCAGGTGCTGTACGCGATCTGCCCGAGCCGCCACCCACCCCCGTGGTCCCATTCCCAACGCTTCTCAGGGTTCGCCCCGATGAGGTGTACGCCCAATTGGGATTGGCCGTCGACAACGCGGGCAATCTCATTGCTGACCAGTGGGTGGCGCGTCCCCTGGAGCCGGAGGAGGTCGCTGAGCTCCACGCTGAAAGCGCTCAGACGGCACGACCCGTACCTTGCCGGATGGCGACGGAGGGTGGCCCCGACGCTTGGCCATCTTCCGCTCAGGATGATGACAACGGGCGCCGTTGATCGTGCTGTACACGCGTCGATTGCCGACGAATGTAGCCGGTCAACGGTGAAGAACAGCCTGGCCGTTGTGGTCCGAGTAATGGAACAGGCCGGGCGCGACGGGATCATTGATCGTAATCCGGCTCGCGTAGCCGGGTGCCAGCGAGAGTACAAGCTCGCAGAGGACGAGCTGAACGACCCGCGTGCGCTAGCACTGCCATCGTGGGAATCGTTGGTGCGGCTCGCACTTGCGCTAGTCAACAGGTCATCGGGCCAGTTCGTCGGATGGGGAGATGTGGTCCTGTTCGGTACGGCTGCCCGCATCGGCGAGGTCTCTGGTGTCCGACGCGACGATATCGACTGTGGCTCATGGCTGTGGACAGTGCGCAGGCAAACGACCCCGAGTCCAGGCCGGTTGGTCGACAAGGGCACCAAAGGCAAGCGTGCCCCGACTGTGCCGATGATCGAGGAGATCAGGCGAATGGTCGCGGAGCGGGTACGTCGTGCTTCTCGGCCCGACGCGCGTCTGTTCACCGGGGCCGCGTGGCGGAAGGATCAGTACGGCGGTGCTCCGTGACGCAACACATTGGGACGAGGTCGTCCGTTCCCTCGGTTACGAACACTTATGCCGGCACAACCTGCGGCATACGGGGCTGACGTGGATGGCTGACGCAGGCTCCCCGTCTACGTACTTCGTGAGATCGCCGGCCACGGCTCGCTGACGACGACGCAGCGGTACCTTCACGCGGACCGTCGATCCTTCGAGGGGGCCCGGCGAGGCCCTGAGCGCCCACCTTTCGGCGCGACAGTCCCCAGATGGTCCCCGGCTACGCGCCGTCTAGCTCGACGAACGGTGACAGCTGTCGATGATTATAGGTCCGCGAGCAGCCAAATTGCCACCCCAGCATCAAATTGATCCTGTCGGGACGGCGGGATTTGAACCCACGACCCCTTGATGCGATGAAGGAGCGGGGCCTCCGCTCCTCGTGACAGTCACCCTCGCGTAACGCTTGGGCTGTTCACGTCCACCACGACGAAGGAGGCCCCTGTGGACGAGTAT
>JBKPDY010000149.1:0-19280 GCA_046728155.1 Actinomycetota bacterium | reverse complement strand
GGCCTGGAGCTTGTCGCCGGGGACGGGTGCTCCGTACGTTGTGGGCATGGCCGAGCCAGGGCAGTCGCCGGGACTCAATGAGCACTCGCGGTGGGTCGACCTTGGTGGGCCGGTCCACTATCTCGACTTCGGCGGTTCTGTCGACGGGCCGGTGGTCGTCTGCGTTCACGGGCTCGGCGGCTCGGCAGCGAACTGGGCGGCCGTCGCTCCGATGCTGCTCGACCGTTGCCGGGTGCTCGCTCCGGACCTGGCCGGGCATGGCCTTACCAGGTCGCTGGGGCGTGGCACCACGGTGACGGCGAACCGGCAACTGCTGCACCACTTCGTCGAGTCGGTGGTGGGAGGTCCGGTAATCCTGCTGGGCAACTCGATGGGCGGGATGATCTCGCTGCTCGAGGCGGCCACCGCTCCAGGCCTCATTGCCGGATTGGTCCTTGTCGACGCAGCGCTGCCCTTCGTGCCGGCTCGCCCCGATCCGGCGGTGGCGGCGTTGTTCGCCATGTACGCCACACCAGTGCTGGGACCGATGCTGATGGACAGGCGTCGTCGGCTGTCACCCGAGGCGCTGGTCGCCGAGACTCTGTCATTGTGCTGCGTCGACGTCTCACGCATACCCTCCGACGTCATCGCCCAGCACACCGCCGTGGCTCGCCGGCGTGCGGAGATGACCGGCCTCGACAATGACTTTCTCGCCGCTGTGCGCTCGGTTATGGCCACCGCGGGTCTTTGGGGTGGTCGGCCGTACCGGCGGCTGATCCGGTCGATCGTAGCGCCCGTCCTGCTGATCCACGGCGACCGCGATCGCCTCGTGCCGCTTGCGGCGGCCCGCGTCGCGGCGCGCCGCAGCCCGTCCTGGTCGCTGGTTGTGCTGCATGACGCCGGGCACGTGCCCCAGCTCGAGGCGCCCCTGGATGTGGCGAAGGCGATTCTCGACTGGCTCGGCTGGGCTGGCACGTCTGCGGCCCGGGCTGCGACGCCGCACGACCGGCGCACGTCGGGTGAGGATCTTCCTACTGCGAAGGAGGTGTAGCGGGTTACCGTTAGGGGTAGTACCGCCATTCGCTCGGAGGTGGCCATGCCCGTGCCCCCGCCGCGGGTTGTGGCCCGACAGGGCCCACGCGTCGGCCTGGTACTCGGTGCCGGCGGCGTTCTCGGCGCTGCCTGGATGGCGGGCGCGCTCGCTGCCCTGCAGGAGAGCCTGCCCCGCCCGCTCGGCGATGTGGACCTGATGGTCGGGACCAGCGCCGGCAGTATCCTGGCCGCGGCGTTGCGGTGCGGGGTCGGCGCGGAGCAGATCGTCGAGCATCAGCGAGGGTCGCGGATGGCCGGCTTGCCGCACCTCGGTCAACTCGACCTGGAAGCCGGTCCGTTGCCCCCCCTGCCCCGCCTGCGGATGGGCTCGCCCCGGCTCCTTGCCAGCTCGGCTCTGGCCCGGCACCGGATGCGACCATGGGTGACGGCGAGTGGCCTGCTGTTGGAGGGGCGAGGGCAGTTGCGCTACCTCGAGGAGCTGGTCGACGCGATGCTCGTGCGGAACCACAGTGGATCGATGGCGTCGCATACCTGGCCCGTTCGTGGCGAGACCTGGATCGTGGCGCTGGACTACACGTGCGGCCGCCGGGTCGCGTTCGGCCGGTCGGGCGCGCCGACCGTGTCTTTGGCGGAGGCGGTTGTCGCCTCGTGTTCGATTCCCGGCTGGTACGAACCCAAAGCCATCAACGGACGCCGTTACGTCGACGGCGGCGTCTGTTCGAGCACCTCATTGGACCTGCTGGCCAAGGCCGGCCTCGATGAGGTGTATGTACTGGCGCCGATGGCCAGCTACGTCATGGACCGGCCGTGGAATCCAGCGACCCGGCTCGAGCGGATGCTTCGCCGGATTGTCACGATCGGGCTCGGGAGGGAAGCAGCCAAGGTCCGTGCCGCGGGCACGACGGTGACCGTGCTGACTCCTGGCCCGGAGGATCTCGCGGAGATGGGCGCAAATCTCATGAATCCCCGGCTCCGGCGGCGGGTGCTCGAGACGTCGTTGCGCACCTCGGCCGCCGCCCTGGCTCTCCCGACCGTCACCGATACTGCGGCGGCTTGAGCAACGTCACCGCGGCGACCGCCGGGTCGTCGTGGACGGTTGGCGCGGTTCGGCCGTCGACGTACGTCGCCGGGTCGAGGTTGGTCGAGCCGCCGGCGGCTTCGCCCGCTTCTTGGCCGCCCGGGGTGGCGCCGTCGCGTGCTCGAGGAGTTCGTCGATGCCCGCGCGGATCCCGTTTCTCAGTATTCCGATGTCAGGTACGGAGTCGAAGTCGGCGTTGATGCCGAAGTTGAGCTGGTCCAGGTAGGAGAATATCCCGATCGCGGTTCGGATGTTGTTTCCGATCGGCACATACGGGTGGATCTCCACCATTCGCTGACCGAGCATGTACAGCGGGATACGGGGCCCGGGAACGTTGGTGGTCGCGGTCTGCATGACTGGTTGCGGGAACCGGAAGGTGAGCCGGGAACCGAGAGCGAGCAGTGTCGGGGCGGCGAACCCGGCGAGTTCGGTGAGCGCCTGGGCACCCATGGCCTGGCGGGTGTTCTTGAGGTCGTCCATCTGTTCCCGGATCCGCATCAGTCGCTGCTCTGGTTCCGGCTCACCGACGGGCAGGTTGACAAGTACGGCGGAGACCCGATTGTTCAACGTGCCGCGCTCGGCTCTGGTACGAACCGATACCGGCACCAAGGATCGGACGACCTGGCCGGCGACGAGCTCATCACGCCCGATGAGGAGGTCTCTGAACCCGCGGGTGATCGCCGCCAGCACGACGTCGTTGACGGTGCCGCCGAAAGCGTTACGGATAATCTTGACTTCGCTCAGGCTCGCCTGCGTCCACTCCCAGCGCCGGTGCGGGCCGCTCGGTCCGTTGAGGGAGCGCGCGGTGCGCCCGGCGAGCAGGCGGGCAGAGGTCGGCAGGCCGCGGCCGAAAGCCATCAATTGCTGACGGTTCAGCAGACTGCCCGTCAGTGCCGGTACCCTCGCCAGCTGCTGCAGTGGCGCGGTGACCACGTCGCGAAGCCCGTCAATCAGCATTCCGGTCGTCGACCGCGGGGGCGCTGGCGTCCAGGTGTTCGGCGGGGGAGGTTCGGCGTCCGGGCTGGCATCCAGCAGAAGGGCCGCGAGGTCCCAGCCGGCCATTCCATCGACCATGCAATGGTGCACCTTGGAGATGATCGCCCAACGGTCATCTGCTAAGCCCTCGACCAGGTACATCTCCCACAATGGCTTGGTAAGGTCCAGCCGCTGGGCGAACACGCGGCCGGCGAGATTGCGGAGCTGCTCCGCGCCTCCCGGGGCGGGTACGGCAGTGTGGCGGACGTGGTAGAGGATCTCGAAGTGCTCGTCGTCGCTCCACACCGGGCGGCCGAGGTGCAGGGGAAAGGTACGGACGCGCTGGCGGTAACGCTGCACGTACGGCAGCTTCGCCACCAGCAGCCGGACGAGGTCGCCATAGGACGGTGACGGTCCCTCGAAGACCGCAACGGATCCGACATGCATCGGGGTGTTCTCGTGCTCGATGAAGAAGAATCCCGCGTCCAGCGTGCTCATTCGCTCCATAGCACCCGCCACCCTTGGCAACCGTAAGGTTCAACCTACTCTCCCGCCCGGTCTCCCGAGACTCCGAGGCTGGCCTGGATGCGAGCGGTTCGGACGGCATTCGAGAGACTGTCGATGTCGTACGCCCCGTGGTGGCGCCGCTCGTTGATGAAGAACGTGGGCGTGCCTGACACGTTGCTCATGTCGGCCGAGTCCACGTCCGACGCGATCTGGTTGGCGCCGCGACGGGCATCGACGTCCTGCTCGAACTGATCTACATCCAGCCGCAGCTGCCGCGCGTACGCGGTCAGATCCGCGGGATTCAAGGCGGTCTGATGCCGCAGAAGCAGGTCGTGCATGGGCCAGAACGCCTCTTGCGCGCCGGCGGCCTCCGCGGCTTCCGCGGCGAGCTGCGCGTGCGGGTGGACGTCGGTCAGCGGAAGATGCCGCCATACATAGCGGACATCCCCGAAGTCAGCCAGCAACTGCCGCACGATCGGCTCGGCCTTGCCGCAGTACGGGCACTCGAAGTCGCCGTACTCCACAACCGTGACCGGCGACTCGGCCGGGCCCCGGATGTGATCGCGCTCAGGATCGACCGGAACCGTCAGGTCGACGATGAGACTTGGCGTTCCGTGCAGCGCCCGGGCGCGGACGCGGCGGGGCAACAGCCCGATGACCCGGGTGAGGGCCCAGGTCGTCAACGCCGCGCCGACGATGGAGCACAGCACCCCGATCCTGGCGTTCTCGAGTTGCTCGCCACGCAGCGCGATCGTGGCGATGAGCAACGACACGGTGAATCCGACACTGGACGCCGTTCCGGCCCCCAGCACGGAGCCCCAGCCGACCGGCGGCCTGATCCGTCCGCGGGTCAGCAGGCTGGTCCCGGCCGCCAGCCCGACGATGCCGACCGGCTTGCCGACGAGATACCCGATCAGGATTCCCAATGTCACCGGGGACGTGAACGCTCTGGACAATGCCGATCCGGTCAGGGGAACTCCGGTGTTCGCGAGAGCGAACAGCGGAACGATGACGTAACTCGTCCACGGGTGATATATCTCCTGCAGTCGGTCATTGGGTGACAACGCCAGACGTACACCGGAGCCGACCTCTCGCGCGAGGCGCGGCGTGGGTTGCTCGCGGAACCGGCGGAACAGGTCCGACGCACGCTCCAATTCGCTCCGGCCAGCCGGATACGCGTACGCGATCAGGCCCATCGCAAGTCCTGTCACGATCGGATCCACGCCAGCCTCGAGGACGGCGAGCCAGCATGCCACAGCGAGCAGAAAATAGACCAGGCCGATCCGGACCCCCAATGCCCGAACGACGAGAACTGTGGCGAACACGGCTACGCCGATGAACAGGTTGGTGAGGTCGATGAAGCTGCTGTACGCCACGCCGATCACGGCGAGGGCGGCGACGTCATCGACGACGGTGACGGTCAGCATGAACACGCGGAGTCGGCCCGGCAGCCGACGGCCGGCAATGGCGAGGATTCCGAGCGCGAGGGCGGTATCGGTCGACATCGCTGCGCCCCAGGCCCGAGCCGATGGGCTGCCTGCGTTGACGGCGACGAAGGCGAGGATCGGGACGACCATTCCGCCGATGCCGGCGAGCAAAGGGAGCGCGATCCGGCGGCGCTGGCGAAGCTCACCCAGATCGAACTCGCGACGCGCCTCGAGCCCGACCACGAAGAAGAAGAATGCCATCAGGCCGTTGTTGATCCACCCGCGCGCGCTCATCGACACGCTCGCGTCACCGACCATGACGGAGATCGGTGTCTCCCAGATGGTCTCGTACGATGTCTCGCTCACGCTCGCCCAGACCAGGGCCGCCACCACGGCGCTCACCAACACCGTGGCGCCACCGGTCTCCGTCACCAGGAAACGCCTCAATGGCGTGCTGCGCCGGCGCCATGTCGTTTCGCCCGACGCGGTCGTCACCGTCACATTGTGAAACGCGACGTTGGCAGGACGCCGGAAGTCTTCGGTTATAGCCAGACGCGGGCGGCATCTCGCCAGAAGTCGCGCATCAGCGCGGGCGCGGTCGGTCCGGCCATTTCCACCTGGCTGAGCAGGATGCTGACGGCGCCGGTCGACGGGGTCACGTGTGCTGCTGTTCCGGTACCGCCGATCCAGCCGTAGCGTCCGGGCACGTTCCACTCGTCGGCGGACTCGACATCGACCGAACCGCCGAAACCCCAGCCCTGTCCCTCCAGGAACAGCCGGCTGGCCTCGCGTTGCTCCCGGGTCAGGTGATCGCTGGTCATCCGGCGGATGGAATCCCGGGACAGCAGCCGGCGGTCGTCGACGGTGCCCTCAGCGAGCAGCATGCGGGCGAAGGCGTACCAGTCGTCGAGGGTCGATACCAGCCCACCAGCGCCGGACGGGAACGCCGGCGGGCTGCTCCACTGCCCGTGCGGGGCGTCGACCAGCGCGAGACCGCCGGCCGGATCGGCTCGGTAGTAGCTGGTGAACCGGTCGAGCTTGGCGGTCGGTACGTCGAATCCGGTATCGACCATGCCGAGTGGCTCGAAGATGCGCTCGGCCAGAAACTCGGGCAACGGACTGCCCGAGACCCTGGCGATCAGCACGCCCTGGATGTCGGAGCAGGTGTTGTACAACCAGCTTTCGCCCGGCTGGTGCAGCAGCGGAATGCGGGCCAAAGTCGCCATCCAGTCGTCGGGCGGGGGGACGAGCAGGGGCTGTGGCGGGCCCTGTTTCAGCTCGCTGAACAGAAGTCCGACGGCGGGCAGCGAGAAGTCCGACGGGAAGCCGTACCCGGCGCGGAAGGTGAGCAGATCGGCTACGGTGATCGGCCTGGCCGCCGGGACCACGTCATTGACCGGGCTCGCCGGCGTGCGCACAACGGTCGGTGACGCCAACTCCGGCAACCATTGTTCAACTGGATCGTCCATGAGGATCCGGCCGTCGTCGATCAGCATCATGACCGCGGCGGCCGTGATCGGCTTGGTGATCGATGCCACGCGGAAGATCGAATCCCTGGCCATCGGAGCGGTGCCTTCGACATCAACAGATCCGACGACCTCCACCGCGATCCGGTCACCCTTGGCCGCCAGAGCAACGGCTCCGGGCACCGATCCGTTTCTGACATGTGTTTCAAGGACGTCGTGCACGCGAGTCATCGGTCCACCTTTCTGGGAATACGTTCCCTTGAGGAAGACTATCGGCGCGATGCTGAATCATCGCCGCCATGGAGATCAGCAGCCCACACGAGGAGGGCGCGATTCGAAAGGTGGGCCACGGATGAGCGGCGGGTTCCTCGACCGGCTGACGAGCCTTCCCGCGGACTTGGTCTACCTGGCGGTCGGGCTGCTCGTCTTCGCCGAGGACGCCCTCTTCATCGGGTTCCTTCTGCCCGGCGAGACCGCGGCCATCCTCGGCGGCGTGACCGCGAGCACCCAGCACACCGTGCTTCCGGTCATGATCATTGTCGTCGTGGCGGCAGCGATCGTGGGTGACACCGTCGGCTACACGATTGGCAACCGGTACGGTATCCGGCTGCTCGACATGCGGCTGTTGGCCCGTCGGCGGGACCGGATCGAAAGGGCGCGGGACCTGCTCGCCCGTCGAGGTGGACCGGCCGTGTTCCTCGGTCGGTTCGTGGCGTTCCTACGGGCGCTGATGCCGTTCCTGTCCGGGACAGCGCATTTGCGCTATCGCACCTTCCTCGCCTACAACGCCGCAGGGGGAGTGGTCTGGGGTGGCGCGGCTGTGCTCCTGGGTTATCTGGCCGGCATGTCGTACCAGGCGGTCGCGCGGATCTTCGGCGAGGTGACGGCGTTCGTGGTGGCCGCGGTCGTCGTCGTGTTGATCGTGGTACGGGTACGCCGAAGCCGGGCGGATCGACGATAGGCCAGACGGGGGCCGCCTAGCTGGGCAGGTAACGGATCACCGAGGCTGTGGCTTTTACGAGGTCCTGCTGGTACAGCCGGACCGGGTACGTATCGTTGGTGAGCCACCGCGGCAGCAGGTTCAGGTAGTACGGACTGCCGAGATCCTCGCTCGTCCCACCGGGTAGCGCCGAGACCGCTCGCATACCGCCTGGCTGCGCCTGCGCAACGAACCGCCGAACCGGACCCCCGCCGAACATGAACTCATTCACCGAAGCCGCCCGAGCGCTGTGGCTGGCCGCGTCGACCGTGTTGAACCCGCCGTCGGTGGGGATGCCCGACAGCCCGGGCAGGGGAGCCGGGAAGGCTCCACCCGCCGGCGGTGTGGACCAGGGCGGACCGAGCACCGAGCCGAAGACGATCCGGTGCAGCAGACCCCACCGGTAGTCACCCTGGTTGGTGGACCCGTGGAACGCGGCGTCGAATGACGGCCCGGCCAGCAGGCCGAGCGCGTCGGACACGCTCCTCAGCAGCAGCACGTCCCGGCGATCGGCCGGGTCGGTCACGCCCGGTACCGCGTAGAAGTCCAGCCCCGACGCTCCCACGCCGTGGCGCGTGTCGAAGGTCAGCAGGAGGTTCTTGAGTGCCTTCATCGCCTCGTCGCTGCCAGGCTGCGGGAGGCTGTACGGCGCGATGTGCGCGTCGATCACGTTGCGGACGTACCGGCCGCGCCAGACCGAGTAAATGGTCGCAGCAACACTGTTTGCGATCTCCTCCGGTGACGGTGCGGCCAGTTGACCGTCCACATCGGATGCATCGTATCCCTGAGGTATCCCGGTCGGGGTGGTGTGGTCCCAGGCCGCGAGGCGTCCGACCGCCTCCACCACTCCCGGGTCGTGCCCGAGCGCGGCGAGCACCGGGTCATCGCTCGCGTTCGCGCGGCTGAGCGCGTTCACGACGTACGGAGTGAAGAACTCGCTGTCAAGCAGCGTCACGTCGGCCTGCTGATTGCTGACATCCCGAGTGGTCAGCTTGTGTCCACTGGCGATCGCCCCGCGCACCATTTCGGTGATCCGGCCGGCCCGGAACCCGTCGTAGCCCGCGTTGAGGTAGTAGATACCGCCGCCCGGGCGCAACTGGTTGAGCGGGTCGTTGTCCAGCGTCGTTCCGGCCGGGTCGTTGTTGGCGTTGACGAAGAAGCCGGCCGGCGGGTCTACGATATGCGGCATCTCGGCCGGCGGCAGGATCTCGTACGGGACCGCCTGGCCCGCGTAGTGCGTGACGGCGGGCAACCACTCGTTGCCGCCGGTGCCGTCACGCAGGAAGTACGGCGGGTTGCCGTTCACCGTGCCGGCCTGCAGATCCTCGCGCAGCGGCATCTCGGCACTGGTGAAGTAGGCGATGTGTCCATCGACATCGGTATAGGCCCAGTTCTGCGATCCGACATCGAAGTACGCCAGCGCGTGCTGGAAGTCGTCGAGGTTCTTCGCCTGGTCGACCAGCCGGAACATGTCCAGCTCGCGAGTGCCGGAGAAGCCGGTGTACTGCACCGAGAGCGCCACGCCGCTGGCTTGGTCGAGCGAGATGATGGGGCCGTTGTTGCGGCGTGGCACGATCAGCGTCGCGGTCGGGACTCCGCTCGTTGCGGTGACCAGGTTGTCGTGCTGACCCGGCCCGCCGGCGTTGTAGCGGAACGTCTCCGGGATCGCCTCAACGTGCTCCAGCGTGCCGCGGTACAGAGTGGACAGCCCGCTGGGCGAGGTCGGGTCCGGTCGGATCTGCTCGACGTAAGTGTCCGTGACGTCCATCGGGTTGGTGGTGGCGCCCCAGGCGATCCGGCGGTTCTGACCGAGGATGACGTAAGGCGTACCGGCGAAGCTCTCGCCCTGTACGTCCATCCCGGCGGCCTTCAAGGCGATCGGGTAGAACGTGGACGGAGTGCCCAGCGACAGGTGCGGATCGTTGGCCAGGATCGGCCTGCCTGTCGCTGTGAACCGGCCGGCGATGGCCCACTCGTTCGATCCGAGGGTGAAGCTCCGGTCCACCGCCTGCGCCAGGAACGGAATCTGCTCGGCGGCTTTCTGGTAGGTGCCGGCAAGCTTGAGCGCGGCCGGGGGAACGCCCGCTCGGGACGCGTGCGCCGCCGGCCGCGGTGTCGTTGCCAACGCCGGCGGCATACTCGCGTCCGGTACGGTCGATGCGTCACTGAAGGGCTGGGTGCGGAACAGATCCTGGGTGAACGCCGCAGACCCGTCGAACCCAGCCGCGGCCCCGACAGCCTGGTAAGTCTGGGCCGCGACCGTGAGATCGAGGTCTAGGTCGAAGGACAGGTTGAAGGCGATCGCCTTGCCGATGACCAGGCTGTCCACGGGCGTCCAGGGCGCGAACGCGGTCAGTTGCAGGGCAGCGTACTGCGCTGGCAGCGGATGTTCACCAACCCAGGCGTTGACCCCGTCGGCATAGGCGCGAAGTGCCGCGCGGCCCTCGTCGGACTGCAACGGCAGGCTACGCTCGGCGGCTCGGCGCAGGCCGATGGTACGAGCCTGCACATCGCTGGACAACGCGGACGGTCCGAGTATCTCGGCCAGGGTCCCGGAGGCCTGGCGGCGGGTGACGTCCATCTGGAACAGCCGGTCGCTGGCGTGTACCCAGCCCTGCAGGAAGAACAGGTCGTGGGAATTGGTGGCGTCGATGTGGGCGATGCCATCGACATCCCGGGCCACCGAGGCGGCAGCGACCAGCCCGTTCAGTGAAACCATGTCCGGTGACGATTGAGCACGGCTGGCGCTGGCGGGGGTGACGACCAGAGTCGCGGCGGCAAGCACGGCGAGCAATGAACGGCGCATCACGACCCCCATGTCGTAGCGTCCGACGAGCCCTTGCTCGGTCAACCTAGAACGGTCAAGGTTCCCCGGCAAGTGGACCGGATCTGCTGGCCGTTCACGGCTCCCCGCATCGCCTGTAATCCGGCATAGCACCGGGGGAACCGATTCGAGCTAAACGAGCGCCGCGATGAGCGCCACGAGCGGCGGACCACTCTGGCCGATCATGCTGCGCCACAAGGCCCGGTTCGAGATGAACAGGACAACGCCGCACGCCGCCATGAAGGCGCAGCCGTAGATCACCAGCGCTCTTCCCACACTCACGTGTCCGGCGTGGTACGCGATGAGCCCGGCAACGGGACCCGCCGCGAGAAAGAGGTTGTAGAACCCCTGGTTGAACGCCCAGGGGCGTACGCCGGCCGCGGGTTCCGGCTTTCCCAGCAGGAACGTCTGCACGCTCGGCCGGCCGAACAGTAAGCTCTCCAGAACAAAAGCCACAACGTGGAAGAATACGGCGAGGATCGCAAAGAGCTGTGTCACCAGGTTCATGGTGGTCAGTATGGGCCAGGAACCAGCTGGGCAATTCCATGGCGCGTGCGTTCCAAAACGATCAGGCGGGAAGGCCGTTTCGGCGCAGAACGAACGTCTCGATCGGCGACCGATGAGTGTCGCGATGTCATGCGGTCCACCTCGTCTGGCGCTCAGCGGTCTCGTCGACCCACGCGTGGGATCGTTCGCGCTGCCGTGCGGTGGTGACCCGGGCCGGCAGCCCGTCGGCGCACGGAAGGGAGCAAACATGGCCATCAGATTTCCAGGAGAGTCGGACGAGTACCGGGCAGCGCGGGACCGGCTGCTGGAGCAGGAGATCGAGTTGCGCCGCGCGACGGAGGCGGTGGCGGCCGCGAGGCGACGGTTGCCGCCCGGCGGTCTTGTGCCGCAGGACTACGTCTTCCAGGGGCCGGGGTCCGACGGCGCGGCGACCGATGTGCGGCTGTCGGAGTTGTTCGCCCCGGGAAAGGACTCGCTCGTGGTCTACAGCATGATGTTTCCGCGTGATCCCGGCGACCGGCGGCCCGGCCCCAGCGGCGGTCGAACGGCTCTCCTGCCCCTGCTGGAGGGCCCGTGCCCGTCGTGCACGGCCCTGCTCGATCAGCTGGACGGCGCGGCCGGCCACGTCTCCCAGCGGGTCAGTCTGGTGGCCGTGGGCAAGGCACCGTTGCCACGCATCCTGGCCTTCGCCGAGGAGCGAGGCTGGCGTCGGCTGCGCCTGCTGTCCTCGGCAGGAAACACCTACAACCAGGACTACCTGGGCGAGACCCCAGAGGGGCACCAGAGGCCGATGCTGAACGTGTTCCACCGCGACGGGGAGAACATCCGGCACTTCTGGGGCTCGGAACTCCTCTACGCACCAACCGACCCCGGCGAGGACCCCCGCCATGTCGGCACCATCGAGCCGCTCTGGAACATCTACGACCTCGTCCCCGAAGGGCGCGGAACCGACTGGGATGAGCAGCTGAGTTACCCATAACCCCGCGTCGGCCAAGACCCGACGTGCGGCCAGGCGACGCCCGCCACGCAAGAACGGTCACAGCATCCGAGCAAGCGCATCCAAGGAGGAGAGGTAGTGTCCGTTTCACTCAACCATACGATCGTGCACGCCCACGACCGGCTCGAGACGGCACAGTTCCTGGTGGACATACTGGGGCTGGAGCCCGCTACGCAACTGGGTCCATTCCTCGTGGTGTCACTCGCCAACGACGTGTCACTCGATGTTGTGGAAGACCGCGGAGCGATCCATCCACAGCACTACGCGTTCCTGGTGAGCGAGGACGAGTTCGATCTGATCTTCGAACGGATCAAGGCGCGCGGGTTGAGCTACTGGGCCGATCCGTTCCACCAGCAGCCGGACCGTATCAACACCAACGACGGTGGTCGCGGCGTGTACTGGGACGCCCCGGACGGTCATAACCTTGAGATCATCACACGGCCCTACGGGGGATGAGGCAATGTCCACCGTGGACTAACCACGATGTCATCGCCTGGCCGGGCTACCGTTTGACGCAGGTGTATGAGCCGTACAAGGACGCCTGGAACTCAACCGCCACGATGTCGAAGCCGGTCGCGTTGAGCATCGGCTCGAACAGCCACCGGAACGTGCTGTGCTCGGTTCGGATGTGCCTCGCGTAGTCCTGAGCCGTGTACCCGTCCGCGGGATCGGTAGCCGCCCCTGCCAACCAACGTTCGAACACTTCGACAGCTCGTCCTGGTGCGAAGTCGTAGATCAGATCACGGATCCGAAGAACGCCGCCCGGCCGGAGCATGCGCGCCATCCGATCGAGCGCGAGAGCCTTCCAGAAATCTGGTAGCTGGTGCAGGCCATGGCGGCTGTGAACGCCGTCCGCGGGTGGTCCCCGGTGTTCGTAGCTGAGGAAGCCGGCTAGAACCGTCTCCAGGTTGGACAGTCCGTAGCCGGCTGCCTCACGGCGAAGAAAAGCCAGCATCGCCGGGGATATGTCGACCGCCACAACCCGGCGGAACTGGAGTGCCGCCGGGATCGCGAACTGTCCGGTGCCCGCGGCAAGATCCACAATTGTCGAGCTGACGTCGAGTCCCTGCGCCAGGAAGGCTTCAATATCAAGCGCCGGGTCGGGCCGTCCCTGCTTTTGGTCGAATCCCTCGACGAACGTAGCGTCAAGGTGTTCGGCACCTGCGAATGCTGACTCGTCCAGCAGCCACGCATTGTCCACCATGCGATCGTGGACCTTCGGCCGGCGGCCGAGCCACCGATTTCCCGTCTCCGGTTGGCCACGCACGCCGTGCGGTTCCGCGACCCGGGCGGTTCGCCACGCCGTCGTTTCCGATACCGGAACATTGAGCTTCCGCGAACCGTCCCGCCCGGATCGATCTGGCCAGCTCGACTCACGCGCCGGCGCTCCACATATGCTTGTTACCCAGTCAAGCGGGCCGCGAGTTCGGCGTTCCGGTCGGCGAATTCGGCCCAGGCAGCCGGGGTGGTGGCCAGGTGTCGGCGGGCGCCGGTGGGTGTGCACGTCCGTTGTGTCCACCGGCAGAGGCGGCCTGCCCGTAGCCGGAACTGCACCAGGACGCCCGCTGCCCAGCCGAATACATCGTGGTCGGACGGTTCGGCCGACGTGACTCGCTGCGGACTGGTGATCCAGTCGATTGCGTCGATCTCCGACTGCAGGCGGGCGGCTCGCTCGAAGGCGAGGAGGTCGCTGGCGAGGTCCCGCCTTCCCCGCAGCTCCCGACGTAGCGAGGACACCGCGGAAGGATCGCGCTGCAGAACCTCGGTCAGCGTCCCGATGAGCGCATCGCGATCACGCGGTCCGACGCCACGTTTGCCGGCCATCTCGCGCTGCGAGCCGCTCAGCCTCGTGCCCGCGTATGGCAGCGGCAGGACCCGGTCCAGTGCGGCGACCGCAAGCCGCACCCGCTCCCCGCCCAGGTACGGCCCGAAAAGGCGGGCGCCGCCGGCATTCGGTTCGGTGGTGTGCACCACGCTGAGCCCCGGAGCGGCAGGCCGTGGGTCCAGCCGGATGTAGACCGGCACCTCCTGCCCGCCGGGCGTGCGGTTCCAGGTCGGCATGGTGTGTTCAAGCAGGTTGCGTTCCAGCCACGCCGCTTCGTGTTCGGAGTCGCACACGACCGCTTCGATCCGCGCTATCCGCGCCACCATCACGGACAAGTGCTCCCGGCCGCCCAGGTCTGACCAGTACGAGCGGACCCGACGCCGCAACTGCGTCGCACGGCCGATGTACAGAACGCGGCCGCGGACATCCCGGAACCGATACACGCCCGGCGCCGACGGCAGCCGCGCGACCGCATCCGGGCGCGTCGGCGTCGTCGGAGTCCGGCTCCGCAATGACGACGGCACAGGCTCAGTATGCGTCGAAACCTCAGCGGGGCTTGAGTGGCCCGCCAACGAAATGCCCAGCGGCCCCGACCGCGCCATGCCGCCCAGCGGCGCCACCGCGTCGGCCGCATTCGGGACCTGCACGGCGGACGATGGCAGCGAGCCACCGCCGGCGGATCAGCCCGCGTCTCGTGCGTGGGCGAGTCTGTTCGTGATAAGTCGACTGTAGACAGTCCTACGGATCCGAGCCACCAATCGCACCGCCATGATGCGGCCGTACTGTGTGCGAGCCAGTAACCGGACTGGGATCGCATTGTGACCATGCACAGTGATCCTGAGGGAACGAACGGTTGAGTCTCGACCTCTAACAAGTATTCGCCAACCACGGAGGACTTCGATGAGAAGACGCTCCCCGCGCGTCGTACGCACCATGGTCGGGCTGACGCTGACCAGTCTGGCCCTCGCGACCGTCGCGCTGGTTGGTTGTACCCGCGCCGACTCGGCGTCGGGCGGCGGGCCCGGGGGCGGGGCGCAGGCACAAAGCGGTGTAGCCGGCGACGGAGCGAAGACCAACGCGGGCGGCGGCACCGCGGCCGGTGGTCAGGGTTCGCCGGCTCTCGCGCCTCAACTGCGGGCCATCATCTATACCGGCTCGATGGTCGTCACCGTCACGGACGTGGTGACATCGGCGGAGGACGCTGGTGCAGTAGCGGTCGCCGTGGGCGGCAACGTCGCAGCCGATCACCGTACCCTCGACGGTGACCACTCTGAAGCCGAGCTCGTATTGCGTGTGCCGTCGGACGCCTTCTCCTCCACTCTGGACAGACTCGCTCACCTCGGCACCGAGCAGTCGCGTGCGGTGACCACTCAGGACGTGACCGAGGACCTGATCGACCTCGATGCCCGGCTGGCCACCCAACGGGCCAGCGTCGAGCGGGTCAGGGCGCTGCTGGCCAAAGCGACCACGGTCGGCGAGGTCGTGTCCATCGAGTCCGAATTGACCAAGCGTGAGGCCGATCTGGACTCGCTGGAGCAACGCCGGGCCAAGCTCTCCGGCCTGGTCGCGCTCTCGACGATCACGCTGACCCTGCGCGGCTCTGCGGCGCCGGCCGCCGCGCAGGAGTCGCACAGCGGCTTTGTGTACGGCCTCCGCTCGGGCTGGTCGGCTTTCCTGGTTTCGGCCAGGGCGTTCCTGACCGTGGCGGGCTGGCTGGCGCCCTGGCTCATCGTCATCGGCATCCCGGGCTGGCTCGTCCTGCGTTACGCACGCCGTCGCAGGCGCGCGGCAACTGGTTCGGCTACGCCGAGTACCGGCGGTGCCGACCAGGGCTAGTCAGGGGCTCGTCACCGTCCAGGGTGGGTGTCCGCAGCCGGGTCGCCTCCCGACCCGAGCGACGTGCTGATGGGGGCAGGGACGGCTTACTTGCTGCATAGTTCTGGCATGGACCCGGCCATGGCGGAGTGGATACGGGCACATGTTGATCCTGTGGGTCCTATCGAGACAGCGCATTGTCGCCCGTGGGCGACGGTCATGCGGGTGCCAACCGCTGACGGCCTTCTCTGGTTCAAGGTCTGTGCGCCGGTGCAAGCCTTCGAACCACGGTTGTCGGCCGAACTCTTCACGCGATGGCCCGACCGGGTGGGAGAGGTGGTCGGCCACGACGAGGACCGCGCCTGGTTGCTGCTTGCGGATGCCGGTCAGCCTGTCGGCGCCTACGGCAACCCGCCGGAGTCGTGGATGACCGCGCTGCCGCTCTACGCCGAGTTGCAGCGCGGTGAAGCTGCCTACGCCGACGACCACGTGCGCCGCGGCGTCCCGGACCTCCGACTGGCCAGACTGCCGGACCGTTTTGACGATCTAGTGCGGCGCCACCTACCGCTGACGGACGACGAGATCACCCGTATGCGAAACTTCGGCGGCCAGCTCTCGAGCCTGTGCGAGGAGCTCTCCGGACGAGGGGTGCCCGAGACCGTCCAGCACGACGACCTCCATATGGCAAACCTCTACGCGCACCACGGCCGACTGCGGATCCTCGACTGGGGAGACGCCGCGATCGCCCATCAGTTCGCCTCGCTGGTGGTGACCTTTCGCTTTCTTGAGGAGCGGAACCGGATGTCAGCCGGCGACCCGTGGTTCAGCCGACTGCGTGACGCGTACCTGGAGCCCTGGGGTCCGGGCCTGCGCGACACCTTCACCCTGGCCATGCGGGTCGGAGCGATCGCGCATGCCGTGGCGTGGCTCCGCCAGCGAGACGCGCTTCCCCAGGAAGCCCAAGCCGAATTCAACCAGGAATTTTCCATCGTGCTGCGCCGCGCACTTTCGCACATGGGGTAGCCGCAATGGTCTTGTGGGCGGGAACCCAGACCACCTTGACGCAACCGTCTGGTTGCCATAGTGTTATAGCAACCAGATGGTTGCCATAACGGAGGTGTGTCATGGGCTTTCCCGATCGGATCGAGCGCACGATCAGTGTCGCCCACCCGCCGGCCAAGGTCTGGGAAGCAATCACGACGGCGGAGGGACTGGGCACATGGTTCGGCCATAAGGCGACCGTCGACTTGCGCGTCGGCGGCCTGGCGCAGCTGACCTTTGAGGGCGGCCACAGCGCCGAGCTCCGCATCGAGCGCCTGGAGCCGCCGCACGTGTTCGGCTACACCTGGGGCATCAGCGGCCTACCGGTGGACGATCCGCGCCGTACCTATGTCGAGTTCACCCTTGAGCCTGTGGCGGAAGGGACCCGGCTCACCGTGGTCGAATCCGGCTTCGCGCAACTGCCCGACGACCTTTACTCCGGTGCGTACGGAGGCAACGTCGAGGGGTGGCGGAGCGAGCTGCGTGAGCTCGTCGAATACCTCGATGCCCGCGCGTGACCCCGAGGCTGTCGCCGAGGAGGTCTTCGCCGCACTGGCCGATCCCAGCCGGCGGAGCATACTGGCCGCGCTCGCGTCCCGCGGGCCGGCGACGGCGACCGACCTGGCGGCCAGCCTGCCGATCACACGGCAGGCGATCGCCAAACATCTCGGCTTGCTCACCGAGGCCGGATTGGTCATCGCCGAGCCGGGCGAGAGGCGTCGTGTCCGGTACCGGCTCCGGTCGGCCCCCATCCAGGTCGCGCAGCAGTTCCTCGCCGCGCTGGCCCGCGACTGGGACTCGAGCCTCGACGCCCTCAGGCGGCACCTGAGTGCGTGAGCAGAGGTAGGTGTTCGCGACTAGGCGATCACCTGAGTGAACGCCCGACCGGTCACCATTTCGAGCTTCCGCGGTACTCGGACGGTCCGCATCTGTTAGGAGGTTGTATGACAGTCACAGAGTCTCTCGATGTCCTCATCGATGACGCCGTCCCCGTCAACGCCGACATGACTGGAGGCACGGGCGCGGGCACGGCGCTCGAGGGCCAGAATGCGGCGTTCCTACGAGCAGAGCCGGTCATGTCATGAGCACGGTACAAGTTCGGCAGGCCCTGTTGACGGCGATGGTCGGGCTCGCCGGCGCATTCTGGGTCGTCGCGGTCCGGCGAATGAACGGGATGGATATGGGCGTGGCGACCGACCTCGGTTCGTTCGCGTTCTTCATCGGCCTGTGGGTGTCGATGATGGCGGCGATGATGCTTCCGGGCGCGGCTCCGGCAGTCTTGAGGCGCGTTCACGCCACCGGTCGTATGCGCTCCGTCCCGCTGTTCGTCGGGTCGTACCTTGCCGTCTGGACGCTCGTGGGCGTCGCCGTTTACGTGCTGTACCGGCCACACGGCTCCGTCGCCGCCGGTGCGGTTGTGATCGCGGCAGGTGTCTACGAGTTCACGCCGCTCAAACAGCAGTGCCGCCGGCGCTGCCTCGAGAGCGTCGGCACTGGTTTCGAGTTCGGCGTCTACTGCGTCGGCTCGAGCATCGGACTGATGCTGATGCTGGTGGGGCTGGGCGTCATGAGCGTCACCTGGATGGTCGTGATCGCCGTCCTCGTCCTCGCCCAGAAGCTCGTGCCCGCGAAGGCCGCCATCGATGTGCCGCTGGGGTTGGCGATCGTCGGACTTGGAGTCCTGATCGTCATGGCGCCGTCGTCAGTGCCCGGACTCACGCCGGCGATGTGAGACATCACCGGTGGCGCGATCCACGCCAAGGTGTTCAACGACAAGAAGGAGAAAACAATGACCGACCACAGGACCGGAACACGTGACGAGTGGCTTGCGGCCCGGCTGGAGCTGCTCGAGGCCGAGAAGGCGCTGACGCGGCAGAGCGACGAAGTCGCGCGAAGCCGGCAAGAGCTGCCCTGGGTCCGAATCGACAAGGACTACCGGTTCGAGACCGACGACGGCGCGGCATCCCTCGCGGATCTCTTCAGAGGACGTTCGCAGCTCCTCATCTATCACTTCATGTTCGGGCCGGAGTATATGGCCGGGTGTCCGTCCTGCTCGGCTATCGCTGACGGCTTCGACGGCTCCGTTGTTCACCTCGCGAATCACGACGTCACGCTGTGCGCGGTCTCGCGGGCACCGCTGGCGAAACTGCAAGCGTACAAGCGGCGGATGGGCTGGAGCTTTCCCTGGGCGTCTTCGTTCGACAGCGATTTCAATTATGACTTCCACGTCGCCCATACCAAGGAGGAGTGGCAGTCGGGAGCCGTCGAGTACAACTTCCGCGAGATGGACGTTCGGCCGTCCGAGAGGGGAGAGGAGGTTCCCTTCCTCAACCAGATCGCGTCAAGCGTTGGAACGGACTGGCCGACGTACCGGCGCGAAGGGCCCGGCATGAGCGCCTTCGCGCTTGAAGACGGCGTCGTTTATCACACCTACTCGACATATGAGCGTGGGCTGGACGAGCTCTGGAGCATGTACCGGTGGCTCGACCGCGCGCCACTCGGCCGCAACGAGAGCGGTCTCTGGTGGCGCCGTCACGACGAGTACGACAGCTAGTGTGACGCACGCGCGACTGCCGCGCACGCGGCCTGGCCAGGCACCGCATCGACCATGACATAGCGAGCCGGGTACCGCTCTTCCGGACCGCCGCTTGGTCGGGCCCGTGCGCTCAGTTGGTGGTGTAGGCGAGGAGGTTGGAGTTCGTGACGGTGTCGGGTTCGTTGACCTGGGCTTTGATGCTGTGGTCGGGGTTGAGCAGGGTGATCTGGTTGGTGCCGTCGTTGGTGGTGCGTACGAGGATGTCACCGTT
>JBKPDY010000148.1:0-3729 GCA_046728155.1 Actinomycetota bacterium | reverse complement strand
CTACGAGTGCGACGAGCGGGGCCGCCGGCCGCCGGAGTCGCTGTACGGGAGCCTGAAGATGTGGGCTCACCTGCAGCGCCAGGGCGTGCCGGTGGCCCGCTGCACCGTCGAACGGTTGATGCGTCACCATGGCTGGCGCGGATCGAGACGGCCACCCCGGCCGCGCACAAGAACTGAGGTGTGCACGAAACCCGGGATGCTTCACCGAACGGCCGACGTGCTACACGCCTTTGGCATTTGACGGCGGCTGCCGACGTGGCGAGACGCGGCCACGTTTACGCGACTTGTGGGACGCTCCATGGAGGAGTATCGAGCGGCGCGTGCGGTCAACCCCCGCTCGGTCTGCGCGGCGAGGTAGTCGAGGGCGTGTCCCTCTTCGACCAGGTCGGCGGCGAGTGGCGAGGGCGGGCCCGCGGCGAGAGCCGCGTGTACGACGGCCTGTGCGTCGCGGATCTCGGCCAGCGCTGAGGTTGTGTCTCCTGCACTGAGATGTGTTGACGCGCGTCGCTTCGCCTGCTGTACCTGTTGGTAGAGGACCTCGCTGCGGACAGCCGGGTCGGGGATGCGGCCGGCGGCCTGGTCGCCGGGCACGACATTGATGTGCGGCGGCACGGTGATCGTGTGTTGCTTGAGGGCGGGCGACTCGACATAGCTGAACTCGAGGGTGGCGATCTGGGTCAGGCCTAGCGCGGCGAGTGCGGGTACGTCGAAGACGAGCAGCAGCCTGCGTTGCTCGTCGGCATAGAAGCTGCCGAGCTCGGCGAATAACCCGCCGTCGGGGCCGGTGACGGACAGGTCGTTGAGTACGCGCACGGCTCGGACACGCTCGGAGGGGCGGATCAGGACCGACGCGGCCTGAGCGGTGTGGGCGAGCAAGCCTTCCACTTCGCCGGCGATGAGCGCCACAGCGGTATCGGGTTCCTCCGCGAACAGTTCCATGCCGGCGCCGCCGCGGGCGATCGCGGACATGATGTGCTCGTCGTAGCCCAGGATCGAGCTGACCAGCCCATGGCGACGCGCTTCGGACGCCACCCCGGACAGTTCTGTCCGGGTCATTGGTGGGGACTTCCGACGGCCACCAGTGGGGACTCCAACATGGCCGTTCACACACGTCAGGCACTATCTCTTGCCACAGCCTCACGAGTCAGGGAGAGCGCGGCCCGCGGCACTGTGTGGAACGCGTGGTCCCCAAGTGGACACCCAGTAGAGGCACGCGTGCACGGCGAGCCCCGGCATACCTCACAGGAGGAGCAACGGCTTCCTAAAATCGTCAACGGTCGATGTCCTGACCTGGCCGTTCCGCGGAGGCGGACCGATAGGAGTACGAACCTAAGCACGCCCGGCTACTCGCTGTTGGTGGTGTCGACTCGGTCGTGGGGACGAGCACCCTGAGAGGTGCCGATCACGCCCTCAATCACCGGGGTTCGCGTCCACCAAACGACACACGGGTCGGCTGTGGCCGTTGCGTCCGTGCTCAGGGCACACCTCGAACGGCTCTGTTTCCCGACCCCCGGATGCCTCCACGGTCTCTCCCGTGCTCGCCTTCTTTCAGGCTCTGCGCCTCCGGTTGTGGTGGTTGTCGAACTGGTCCAATCGCTGGACGAGCTTGGCCGAGTGGTCCTGGCCGACGATCCGGCCCCATCGCTCATGCTCAGCCCTGACTCACCAACGCAGGCCTGGCACACGATCGAGCTTGCGCTTCAGCTGGCTGATGATCCCGCCGATGCCCGTGACGTTCCCGGCGGAACCGCTGCCGGGCCGATAGCTCGCCCGGATGGTCGCACCGTCGGTGGGAGGCATCGCCCCGTGCTCCCCGTCCCCGAACCCCACCTCACCCGCTGAGGCGTCCAACACGTACACGCGGTCGTCGCGGCCGGCCACGCTCAGGTCCTCGATCAGCGTCCACGGTGTCCACCCCTGGCCTGCGCCGACCGCTAGCTGAAACCCATCCGAAACGACGGGCCGGTGCGGCAGCCGAAGCCGCCCGCCCAGGTCCCGCCCCGAGATGACCACCGTCACGGGCGCGCTTTCGGTCCTCATCCACTGGCCGATCCTGACGATGACGAACTCCGCCGGCCGCGTGGGAGCCACCCCGACCTCGATCACCAGCCGCCCGTTGTCGAGATCGCTCTGTGTCATCCGCTCACATCGCACGAAGTACGCCTCGTCCGGCGTCTCGCCCCGGAACGCGCCTGCCCGCCACAGGCCGTTCAGGAAGGTTGCGACCATCGACCGGAGCGTCGCCCTCAGCGGCTCGTCGTTCGGCTCGAACACCGCCCACCGCGTCCCCCGGTCGAGGGTCTGCTCCAGGAACAGGACGAGGCGGCGCATCGACACGTACGTCCACTCGGACGGCACGCCATCGGCCCCCTGCACGGTTCGGGCCCCCCAAATGACGGTTCCGCCGTCCGGCAACTCCCGGATCGGGTTCACGCCTGCCGCGGCGAGGGCTGCGATCCGGTCGTCGTCCACCTGCACCGCCGGCCCGTCCACGCCGATGAGACGGGCCTCAACGCCGGCCGGGGCTTCCCACACACCCCGTGCCCGATCTGTCCGGGCGTACACGCCGGCCACGACGGCGCTCGGAGGGTGTGCGCCCCCTTCCCCGGCCAGCCGAAGGGCCGGAAAGAACATCGCCGCGTTGGCACTCCCCGTCGCGGCCAGGGATCGAGCGAGCGCCGCCGCCCCGTCGGGGTCGTCGCCGGGTGGGTCCACGATCAGGAAGAGCCCGCGGCGGTCAGCGTACGCCAAGGCGTCCCGAAGCCGCTGGACGCCCGTCTCGCCGGGAAGGCAGAGCAGCCCGACGCCGGGCACGTGATCGAGGGCCGACAGTTGGTCCCCCCACGATGCCTCCGGCATGACCGGCACCACGTGCAGCTCCGAGCCACCGTTCGCGAAGAACGACCGGACCGACCGGGCGACCGGTTCCGCGTGGGCCACGCCAATGCCGGGGAGCGCACTCGCGAAGTCGGCATAGTCGCGGACCGTGACGGCTCGGGCCAGGCCCGAACGCTTGGGGCCGGCGTCGTCGATCCCTTCGACCACGAAGGCCGCGCCCGAAGTCGGCACCCCCGAGATGCTGTGGATGCGCGAGCCGACTTCCTCGACGTAGACGCCGGGATACGAGATTCCCCCCATAGGGTCATTGTCGTCCACCGAGGCAAGACGTCGATTCTGACTCCCGTCCATGGGCGGCTCTCGGCTTCGAGGATCTGGCACTCGCCGCCGAGGTCTTGCGCCAGCCGCTGGACGCCGCCAAGTGCCCGAGCAGCGACTTGACTTGGCCCGCCGGTTCGATTCCCGATCGCGGAGGCGAAGGTTACAGCGTACGAACACCGGAGCGCCGGGTCCGGAGCTCTGGGTGAGCCACCCACGGCTGGGGCCGAGTGGCCTGAGGGCCAGATTCGGGTTGATCCAGCTGGCGGCCATCCATCACGATTCCATCATCCCTGACCCAGAAAGATCAACTGCTTAGCATTGTTTTGGCCGGACGCTACGGATGAGCCTTCTCGGTGTAATCAGTCAAGGCAGAATCTCGACGTACCCGTCGGTTCCGTGCACGCGGATCCGCTGCCCATCGGGGATCAATCGGGTGGCATCTACCACACCGACGACGGCCGGCAATCCGTACTCCCGTGCGATCACTGCGCCGTGAGTCATCAATCCTCCGACCTCCGTCACTAAGCCTGCGATGGCGACAAAGAGGGGCGTCCAGCTGGGGTCCGTGTG
>JBKPDY010000147.1:0-17746 GCA_046728155.1 Actinomycetota bacterium | reverse complement strand
CCATCCCGCTGCTGCCCGGCGAGCGGACGCCGACCAGGCGGCTCAAGTTCGCAGTCGCGAACGGCTGCACGCTGGCGAGTCTCGCGCTCGGCATGACGGCGGTGTTCTTCGCCATCGACGGTGACTTCCGGTTCGCGGCGTTGGCGCTTCTCGCCTGCGTCGCCTTCGACGGATGCGATGGCGGCCTCGCCCGCCGATTCAGCGTGGCCAGCCCGTTCGGGGCGCAGATGGACTCACTCGCCGATCTGAGCTCGTTCGGGGTCGCCGCCGCCGTGGTGGTCTACGAATGGCTGATCGCTGACGGTACCTCGCCGCTGCTTGCCGGTCCGGCCTGCGCTCTCGTCGCCGTCTGCGCAGCCGTCCGGCTCGCGCGGTTCAACGTCTCGCCGAAGGATGGCCGGTTCTTCTGCGGTGTGCCAACGACCATGGTCGCCGCCGTGCTGGCGATGGACATTCTGATCGGCCCGCACCTCCCGGCCGGAACCGAGGTGCTCGCGATCACGGTGTACGCGCTGGCGATGGTCACCTCGTTCCCGTACGCCAAGCTGGTCCGGATCATGCGGCTGCCGTTGTGGGTCTGGGTGTTCCCGGCGATCTGCGCCATGATCAGTGTTCCGGGCACCTTCGCCGCGATTGTCTGTGGCTATCTGCTCAGCGGGCCGCTGCTGTGGCTCTACCACAGGCGGCGGCTCATCCCCGCCTGAGTCCGCTGACCGCCGGCCCGGCCAGCTGTTGGCAGGGACGCCGGCTGATGCAAATTGTCCCGGCGAACGACCGGTCAGTTCCAGGTCGCGATGGCCGTCTCACCGCCACGCACCCGGTCGCCCGGCGCGACGATGGCGGTCGCGGCGCCAGCAGGCAGGTATACGTCCGTCCGCGATCCGAATCGGATCAGGCCGAACCGCTCGCCCTTCGCAAGCAGCGCGCCGACCGGGGACCGATGCACGATCCGGCGGGCGATCATGCCCGTACGTTGGGCAACGGCGACCGTGCCGTGAGTCGTTTCCAGCACCGTATAGGCGGTGACGTTGTGTTCCGCCGTCGGGTTCATGGCGGGAGCGAAGCCGCCGTCGACGACGAAGTGATCGATGACCCGCCCACCCACCGGTGAGCGGTTGACATGTATGTCGAGCACCGATAGGAAGACCGCGATCCGCAGAAACTCGTCCGGGCCGAGCCGATCATCCCTGACGTGCTCTACGCCGAGGACCTTGCCATCGCTCGCGGCGACCACTGTGGACGGATCCGTCGGGACGCATCGCTCCGGGTCGCGGAAGAAAGCGGCGAGCGGGACCGACGCCAGCGCGGGGAGCAGCCAGAGGCGGCGGCGTCCGCGGTTGCGCAGCAGTGCCGCGACGCCGGCCGCGATCGCCGCCGCCGCCACCCCGTTCGAGTCCATATGCAGGTGCGCGGTCAGGCGCACACTGCTGGTGCGACGAAGCGGTGCGAGACGCTCGGCCAACGCCGGGTCGGCCGCGGTGAACCGGAGCCGATGCACCCGTACCGGCGGGATGTTGCGCACCACGACATCGCTGCCCACACCGTGCAGCACGGCCTGGCGGCCCAGTTCCTCGGCGGCGCCAGCGGCGAGGAACGGCGCGGCCGGCACGGCGAGACTCACGACGCCGCCCGGATTCACGTGCTTGCCCAGCGCCTCCACCTCACCACGGACCTCGTCGGCAGATCCGGTGACCGGGTCCGCCACGATCAGGGCGTCGGCCGGGTCGGCCTCCGCCACTGTCGCGACCACGTTGACCCGCTGTTCGACCCACGACCCGGCCAGTTCAACCTGGGTCTGGACCGCTTCGACATCGGCGCCGGCGACGACCGTGAGCGTGTCGTCGGGATTGAGCGCGTCGACCGCGGCGGCGAGCACAAGGGAGCCGTCGCCCGCGCCCAGCAGCAGGCCGTGCTTCGGTCCGGGATGCCTGGCGAAGTCCGCGGCGAGTGCCTGTGCCGCCACCGCACCGATACGGGCACGGAAGCGCCCATCCCCGGTGTCCGTACGCGTCACGTTGGGCGAGGACGTACCGATCATGGCGCGATCTCCCTTTTCGACGGCAAACGCCAGCATAGTGGTGTTCGCCGTCGACCGGTCGCGTGACCGGCCTCGCCGCCCACTCGTGCGCCGTTTACCTGTCGCACGACCGCGCCCGGTCCCCGTGGAACCAACCGGTCCGGGTCGCCGCGTGGCGGCAGACGCCGCCGAGCCGGACCGGTTGCCCGGGCGCGGTCTACCCCCAGGGTGCAAGGTCAGTTATCGGCTCCATCCGACAGGGAATCAGGCTCGTCGCGGTTGTGGCGCAGGCTCGCCCCGACCCCCAGCAGCCCCAGTACGATCAGGGCCGCGGCGACGAACCAGCCGCCGTTGGGCACGTTGATCCCGATGTCGAGGTAGCGCCGGACGAAGTACCAGCCGGCCGCGCCGACGAAGATGAGACCGAAGATCAGCGAGACCACGTCCACGTCGTGTCTCTTCATCGGTGTACCTCCAGACTTCCGAAGTCGACCTGAGCGTCCAGGTTCAGCTGGCCGCCGCCACTCCCGTCCGGGCCAAGGTCGGTGACGGTGTTCGGCTGTGACCCGACGCCGCTCTGCGAGTCCTTGAAAACGTTGGCGTCGCCGAAGTTCACCTTCGTTGTGGCGGTTGTGTCCACAGTGGGCGGGAGGATGACCTCGAGGCTTCCAAAGTGGACATTAGCCCGCACGGTCACCGGTCCGGAGGCGTTTGAGAAGTCCACTTGGGACAGATCGAGGACGCCGTCGCCGAACGAGCTCTCGTACGAACTCTCCACTTGCGACAGTGACGCCGGTCGCCAGGTCACCTCTCCGCCGTGGAAACCCCGGTCGAACGGCCACGTGCCGAACACCCCCAGCAGAATGGTGAGGATGATGCCCAGGGCGATCAGTCCGCGGCCCCGACCGAACCACGCTCCGACCAGCATGCCAAGCCCGACGACGGCCAGCGCGGCGGCGAGGTAGGTCCCTGGCGACACCGAGAGTCCGGCGAGGTCGGCGACGGCGATGAGACCCACGACCACCAGCGCCACGGAGAACGTCAGGCGGCCCAACGGCGAGCGTGGCCGTGGGGGCGGCGGCGGGGCGGTCGGTGGTGGTTGGGTCGTCGGGTACGGCCCGTACGGCGCGAAGGCCGTGGGGGTTGACATGGCTCCTCCGGACGGGGTGTCGACGGGACGGGGTGTCGCGGCCGACCAGGCGGGAGTGGCGAGGGCGGGGTCGGTCGGTCCGTGCCGCCGGCGGTCCCGCAGCAGCACCACGGCCACCACGGCGACCAGGATGATGACGGGGAGGCCGGGGCTGAACCGCTCGGAGAAGCTGACGCCGATCGAGATGAGCAAGATCACCCCGGCGATCACGGTGAGCGCCGCGGAGGTGCTGGAGTGGCCGCGGCCGAGGACCGCCTCGACGGGCGAAGCCGTGTCTCCGTCGGCCGGCAGGAGCAACCACGCCAGGAGGTAGACCAGGACGCCGACGCCGCCGAAGACGGCCAGGACCACCAGGATGACTCGCCACAGCACCGGGTCGGTGTTGGTCGCACGGCCGAAGGCGCCGCAGACGCCGGCGAAGAGCCGTCCGCCACCCTGCGCCGGCCGCACCAGCCCGTGCCGCCAGGCGAACGCCGTGATCGGCGGCGGGTCGTGCGGGCCGGGTCCCGGCGGTGGTCCTGATGGCGGCTCGGGTCCTGGCGGTGGCGGCGGAGTCGGGCCGCCGGCATGCGAGGGCTCACCGACGATCGGCGTCTCATCGCCACCGTGAGAGGATTCGCCGACGCTATCCGTCGGAAGGTCCGCGGTGGCCGGCTCCGGCTCGTCGGCCGGCGAGGAAGGGGGCTCTGCGTTCATGCACCCGATCGTGACGCCAGGCAGGCCGGCGCACCTCAGGCCCTGACCCTGAACCGACCCTGGCTTTGGAGCAGCCGAGGATCGGGGGAGAACCCCTGGTTGGCGTGCCTACGCGCATGTGACGATCGGAGCCAGAGAGCCGTCTCCACCCGGACCGGCCTGGAGAAACAGGCAGAGTATGCAGCCCAACCCGACGATGTCCGCCCACCGCGACCGGTACCTGCCGGCCGACACCGGCTCGCGCAAGCTGTACCGCGATCCGGCGAACCGGGTTCTGGCCGGGGTAGCCGGAGGCATCGCCGAACATCTGCGGGTGCCCGTCGTCTGGGTCCGGGTCGCCTTCGTCGTCCTGCTCCCCGCGAACGGCCTCGGCGCCCTGCTCTACATCGCGTTCTGGGGCGTGCTGCCGACCCGGCCAGGAGTGGTCGCGGCGCCGCGACGCACTTCCCGGGTCGCCCTTCAGGCCGCCGGTCTCGTAGCCCTCGCGGCCGGCGTTCTGGTGCTGCAGTACCAGGTCGGCGGCTTTGGCCTCGATGTCACCGTGGTGGCTCTGGTGGCTCTGATCGGGCTCGGGGTAGGGATCATCTGGCATCAGGCCGATCCCGAGCGGCGCCGGCGGTGGGCGGACGAGCTGCCGGACGCAGCGCCGGCCGCCGCGATTCGACGGGCGACGATCCCGACCGGTCCGGCCGCCGGTACGGCCCCGGTGGCGTTCGGTGATCGCGGACTGCTACTGCTGCGTCTGATCGGTGGCGGCGTCCTGGTGGTCATCGGGATCATCGGCGTGCTGTCGTTTCTCGCCCTGCGGGGTCCGACGCTCGAGTTGGGTGCGACCGTCACCGGCCTTCTCTTCGCCCTCCTGGCCGTGGCCGGACTGGCGATAGCCGTCGCGCCGTTGCTCTACCGGATATTCGGCCAGTTGCGGGAGGAGAGGGTCGCCCGTATCCGGGAGCAGGAACGAGCCGAGGTCGCCGCGATGGTCCACGACCAGGTGCTGCACACGCTGGCGCTGATCCAGCGGCGGTCGGGCGATCCGGCCGCGGTGCTGCGGTTGGCCCGCGGCCAGGAGCGGAGCCTGCGCAACTGGCTGTACAAGCCGACCGGAGCGGCGACGGAACGGTTCGCGGCGGCGCTGGAAGAAGTGGCGGCCGAGGTCGAGGACACCTACGGGATCACGGTCGAGACGGTCGTCGTCGGCGACTCCGACACCGACGAACAGGTCAACGCACTCGTCGCGGCCACCCGCGAGGCGCTGGTGAATGCGGCCCGGCACGCTAAGGTGGCCTCCGTCTCGCTCTACGCTGAGGCCGAGGAGGACAAGCTCAGCGTGTTCGTACGGGACCGGGGGCCGGGCTTCGAACTATCCACTGTGGATGATGATCGGCACGGCGTGCGGGGTTCCATCATCGGGCGGATGCGCCGCCACGGCGGACAGGCCGAGATTCGAACCGCGGCGGGCGAGGGGACCGAGGTGGAACTGTCGATTCCGCGTGGCCGAGCGAAGGAGCGTGCTCAATGACTGAGCCGACAGCGAGTGAGCATCGCAGGGCCGCTAGGCCCAAGGAGCGGAGCGAGCGCGGAGGCGAAGTGGCATGACTGAGCCGACAGCGAGTGAGCATCGCAGGGCCGCTAGGCCCAAGGAGCGGAGCGAGCGCGGAGGCGAAGTGGCATGACTGAGCCGACAGCGAGTGAGCATCGCAGGACCGCTGGGCGCGAGGAGCGGAGCGAGCGCGGAGGCGAAGTGGTATGACTGAGCCGACAGCGAGTGAGCCGACGACGTTGCGGGTCTTCCTTGTCGACGACCATGCCATGTTCCGCGCGGGCGTCCGGGCCGAACTGGGCGCGTACGTCGATGTGGTCGGCGAGGCGAGCACGGTCCCCGAGGCGATCTCCGCCATCATCGCGACCCAACCCGATGTCGTCCTCCTCGATGTCCACATGCCCGATGGCGGTGGCCGCGCGGTGCTCGACGCCCTGCGCAAGAGCCAGCCGAATGTCAAGTTCCTCGCCTTGTCGGTCTCCGACGCGGCCGAGGACGTCATCGGTCTGATCCGGGCGGGTGCCCGGGGCTACGTCACCAAGACGATCTCGCCGGAGCAGCTCGCCGACGCCGTGCGCCGCGTGGCCGAGGGTGACGCCGTCTTCAGCCCGCGGTTGGCCGGCTTCGTCCTGGACGCGTTCGCCGCCCGCCCCGACGCACCCGTGTCCGATCCCGAACTCGACCAGCTGACGAACCGCGAACGCGAGGTTCTCCGCCTGCTCGCGCGCGGGTACGCCTACAAGGAGATCGCCAAGGAGCTGTACATCTCGATCAAGACGGTCGAGACACATGTCTCCAATGTGCTGCGCAAGCTCCAGGTGTCCAACCGGTACGAGCTCTCGCGCTGGGCCGCCGACCGCCGCCTCGTGTGAGTCAGGCCGTACGGAACACGCTGAACGCCTCGGCCAGACGGCCTTCGGGCAGGCCGGCCGCCACAGCGGCCTGCGTCATCCGTTGTCGGACGGACGGTCGTACGTCGGTATGACTGGTTTGCGAGACGTGGGCCGCCAGGGCAGCGAACTTGGCCTCGGCGAAGTCGGTCACATCGACCACATGATCGGGCGCCGGGCCGGTCTGGTACCAGACCTCCCGGACGATCCACGGGTCATACCCGGCGTCGGCCAGATCGGTGAAGATGAACGGGTTGCGGGCGTCGGGATAGATGGCGCAGGTGGCGGCCTCACCGGCGGCGAGGTGGTCGGGGTGGCTCGGACCCGCCATGCGCTGCCAGTTTCGCAACGGGGAACTGGTCAGTACCCGGTCGGGGCGGAATCGCCGGATCTCACGGGTGATGTCCCGGCGAAGCTCGATCGACGGGGTCAGCACACCGTCGTGGTACCCGTCGAGGAAAGCCACCTGTTTGACCCCGAGGACGGCAGCCGCCGCCCGCTGCTCGGCCTCGCGCAAGGCGGGTATCAGCTCGCGCGGCGTTTCGTCGAATCCGCCGGCATCGCCTCGGGTGATGACCAGGTAGGCCACCTCCAGGCCGTCGGCTACCCACCGGGCGACCGTGCCGGCGGCGCCAAAGTCGACGTCGTCGGGATGTGCGAACACGGCCAGCACCCGCTGGACATCCGCCAGCGGCCCGGCCGAGGCTGGAAACGTCACGACCAGGCATGCTACGCCCAGCGCGGGTCAGACCACCGGCCTCGCCCGGCCGGGCTCAGACCAGCGGGCCTCGCCCGGCCCGCAGGATAAGCATCGCGAGCTCCGTACCGTCAGCTCCGAGCGCATCGCGGAAACGAGCCAGGATCTCCTGTTCCCGGGAGAGGACCAGACGCGTTCCCCCGGCGGCGACCCGGGTGGCGCCAACCTCCCTGGAGATCGTCGCTCGCTCGAGCCAGAGCCGGATGATATCGGCGTCGATCTGGTCGATGCGCCGGCGCAGCTCCGCGATCCGGCGCTCCGGCGTCGCGGTCGTCTCCGCCTCCGTGGCAGTGGTCGTGTCCATGTCCTCATCCTTGGGTCCAGGTCGGGCCGCTCCACGGCCGGGACATGGGACCGCCCCGGGCTCGCGGAGCCCGGGGCGGTTCGTAGGTCTTGATCAGGCGCGACCCACGGCTGCCGGACTCCCGGAGCCGTAGTAGAAGAATCGCGACTGGCCGATCACGCCGTTGAGTATGCCACGAGCCGTCCCCGGGGCAAGAGCCTTCCCGAGTCCTGAGCGCGACCCGCATCGACCGGGGTGGCGGCTCGCGGGTACCGCCAGACTGTCGGGGTGCCGGCATAGACTCGCGGTGCGATGCACGCCCTCTCCGACATACCGGCCGCGCCGGTCACTCCGACCCCCCGGCCGGCCCCGATTGGCGACCCGGGTCGCCTGCTCGACGGGCTCAACGACGCTCAGCGGGCGGCTGTGACCCATTTCGGCACGCCGCTGCTGATCGTCGCCGGTGCCGGTTCGGGTAAGACCACTGTGCTGACCAACCGCGTCGCCTACCTGCTCGAGGCCCGCGAGGTGCACCCGGGCGAGATCATCGCGATCACCTTCACGAACAAGGCCGCCGGCGAAATGAAGGAACGGGTGGCTGCGCTGGTCGGCAACCGGGCCCGGTTGATGTGGGTGAGCACGTTCCACTCTGCATGTGTGCGAATACTGCGCGCCGAGCATGAGCACGCGGGGCTCAAGTCCACGTTCTCGATCTACGACGCCGACGATTCCCAACGGCTCATGAAGCTCGTCACGCGGGAGCTCGACCTGGATCCGAAGCGTCATCCAGCACGGGCTCTCGCGGCACGGGTGTCCAACCTCAAGAACGAGCTCATCGATCCGCCAGCCGCCACCGCCATGGCGAAGGATGCGGAAACGCGTGAAGTAGCTGAGGCGTACACGCTCTACCAGCGCCGTCTGCACGAGGCACACGCCCTCGACTTCGATGACTTGATCATGACCGTGGTTCAGCTCTTCCGGACGAACGTCGACGTCGCCGGACGGTACCGTCGTCGGTTCCGACACGTGCTGGTCGATGAGTACCAGGACACCAACCATGCCCAGTACGCCCTGGTGCGGGAACTGGTCGGCGTCCACGATCCCGCCACGTCCACCGGAGCGGGCGAGACGCCGCCCGCCGAGCTCTGCGTCGTGGGCGACGCCGACCAGTCGATTTATGCCTTCCGCGGCGCCACGATCCGCAACATTCTCGAGTTCGAGCGCGACTTTCCCGACGCTCGCACGATCCTTCTGGAACAGAACTACCGGTCGACGCAGACGATCCTCAACGCGGCCAACGCTGTGATCAATCGGAACACCGAGCGCAAGCCGAAGAACCTCTGGAGCGACCTGGGCCAGGGCGAACGCATCGGCGGATACGTTGCCGATACCGAGCACGCCGAGGCTGACTGGGTTGCGCGCGAGATCGGGGAGCTGGCCGACGCCGGTCGCGCCAGGCCGGGAGACGTGGCCGTCTTCTACCGTACAAATGCCCAGTCCCGGGTCTTCGAAGAGATCTTCATTCGGCGTGGTCTGCCGTACAAGGTGGTCGGCGGCGTCCGGTTCTACGAGCGGAGAGAGGTCCGCGACGCACTCGCATATCTGCGGGCAATCGACAACCAGGACGACACGGTGAGCGTGCGGCGCGTCCTCAACACCCCCCGACGTGGGATCGGTGACCGGGCCATCGCCTGCGTCGAGGCCCTCTCGGCCCGAGAACGGATCTCGTTCGGCGCCGCCCTGCGCCTGGCCGACCAGGCGCCCGGCATGCCTCCGCGGGCGGCGAGCGCGATCGCCGACTTCGTTGCGCTGATGGACGAGCTACGCGAGATGAGCGTCGTCGCACCGCCCGAGGAGATCCTCACCGCGGTCCTGCACCGCTCGGGCTACCTGGATGAACTCGAGGAGAGCACCGATCCTCAGGACGAGGGGCGGGTCGAGAACTTGCGTGAGCTGGTCAGCGTCGCCAAGGAATACACCGAACGCGCCGAATCACTGGCCCAGGCTGCCGAACAGGCGAGCGAGGAGTCGGGCGAGGAGGTCGCGGGCGCCGCTGAAGGCCCGTCCCTGGCCGGTTTCCTGGAGCAGGTGTCACTGGTCGCCGACGCTGACCAGGTCCCCTCCGACGATCCCGACCACGCTGGCGTGGTCACGCTCATGACACTGCACACCGCGAAGGGCCTGGAGTTCCCGGTCGTCTTCCTGACCGGTCTCGAGGACGGGGTCTTTCCGCACCAGCGGGCCATCGACGAGCCCGGTGAGCTGGAGGAGGAACGGCGACTGGCGTACGTGGGGATCACCCGGGCCCGCCGGCGCCTGTACCTGTCCCGCGCGGTGACCAGGTCGGCGTGGGGGGCGCCGGTCCGCCACTATCCATCGAGGTTCCTGCAGGAGGTGCCGCTGGATTTCATCCGGTGGGACCGGACCGAGGAGGCGTACACCAGCTGGAACGGCCGATCCGGAAATGATCGTGGTGGAATCGGCAACCGGCCGGTTCGCCCCGAGTCACGCTTCGTCGGCGGTACCCCGAAGGCGACTCAGCTGGCCACGAAGCTCGGGTTCGACGCCTCGAGGCTCAGTACGGCGAGTGAGTTACCGAAGGTCGAGGTGCCGCTCGTGGAACCCGGCGACCGGATCAACCATCAGCGTTGGGGGCTCGGTCGGGTGCTGGCGGTCGAGGGTAGCGGCATGCGCGCCCAAGCGCAGATCGACTTCGGCGACCAGGTGATGTGGATAGTCCTCAAGAGCGCACCGATCGAGAAGCTGTAGGACTCAACTTGTGATGTTGGCTCCGCTGGCGGCTTCGAGGTGGCGTGGGATATCGACGCCGCGATCCTTCATGAAGGGGATCGGGTCGATGAGGACCTTGTTGTAGTGCACCTCGAAGTGCAGGTGGCAGCCGGTGGAGAACCCGGTAGTCCCGATCAGGCCGATATTCTGGCCGGCCTTCACGTGCTGCCCCTCGGTGACCAGGAGCTGGGAGCCGTGGCCGTAGATCGTCTCCGCCCCGTTGCCGTTATCGAGCATGATCTCGTTGCCATAACCGCCGTTGTAGTGCGCGATTTCCACGACGCCGTCGTGCGCCGCGTAGTACGGGGTGCCGCAGCCGCAGGCGAGGTCGACTCCGTTGTGCAGCACCCCCCATCGCATGGCGAAGAGCGTGGTGATCTCGTAGTCGCAATGCAGGGGCAGGAGCCAGACATCGGGTGCGCCCAGATCCACGCTGGACGCCGGATCGGGCCGGTCGTCAGAGCGGTTGGCCTTGTCGGCGGCGCTGAGCCGGTCGTTCACGGTCAGCGAGATCATCGAGTTGCCGGTGGCCCGGCGGAGTGCGTCGGAGTCGGGAAGAACCGCGCCGGCGCCGAACGCCACGACCGCGGCTGCAACGACAGCGGTCAGTACGACCCCCGCCGAACGTGCGCTGGGCAGCTTGGGCAGGCGTCGACTGCCGCGGTACCGCGTCACCGGCCCCTGCTGCTTTGGCAACCTCACCCTCCGCTCCGAACGTCCCGGCGCCAGGGAACGCACCGCGCACGATGGGAATGGGCGGGCGAGACAGCGGGTATGTGTATCCGTCACTGAGGCACGAGCTGCCCGTACGGATACTGGACGACACGGTAGCGAACCGTTTCCTGGCGCCACAAGCCGTCTCCCGTAGTCCTGCATCTGCGGGGAGTAACCGTGCCCGACCCGACACCCTGTCCGGACGGCTGCCGGGGTACGTTTCGTCCTGAAGCTTCGTTAAAGGCGGCGAGAAGGGCCGACATAGATGAGCTCACGGATCCGGGTGGTCGTCGCCAAGCCGGGACTGGACGGCCACGACCGAGGGGCGAAGGTGGTCGCCCGCGCGCTGCGAGACGGGGGGATGGAGGTCGTCTACACCGGCCTGCACCAGACCCCGGAGCAGATCGTCGAAACCGCAATCCAGGAGGACGCCGACGCCATTGGGTTGTCGGTCCTCTCCGGAGCGCACATGACCCTGTTCAAACGTGTGCTCGAGCTGCTCGCTGAGCGCGGCGCCGCCGACGTGGTCGTCTTCGGTGGCGGCATCATTCCCGAAGCCGACCTTCCCGAGCTGGAAAGGCTAGGCGTGGCCAAGATCTTTACGCCGGGAGCCACCACACAGTCCATCGTGGACTGGGTCCGGGAGAACATCCCCGCTCACGTGACCTGATCCTCGACATCGCGGTCATAACGACGCGCACGTTCCTCGTTCCCGTCGGCCGACTCCGCGGCCGAGCCGGCGGAGCGTGTACGCCGACGCGTGCTGCCCTGTTGGCGGAGTGTCCACATGGGACGGTGCCTTCGAGGTGGTGTCGTCTCACATCCCGAGATGCGCGCCGAGGATCGGCGTTCGAGCGTCAAGAGCAACGCGTCGCGGCGCTTTTGCTGAGCTAGCGGCGATCTTGAATCGATTCCCAGTATGTGGATACGCTAGTTGTCGGCACGGCTGCCGGGGCCGTGTCGGCCCGGCCGCGAGGTTCCTCGGGCCACGAGACTACGGGAGGCGGACGAAGTGAGGGACCGGACGCACCCCTCACACGCCCGGCCCCTCTATGCACGATGCCCCGCCGCCACCCCTCGACCGACAGGGCATCGGCCGCTTTTTGTTGTAGTCTGCGGCGGTTTCCCGGCGCCGACACCTCAATAAACGACGCCGTCCACCGGCGGTTACGCGGCGGAGTGAACCTCATGGCAGGCTTGTGATCATGGCCTACCCGCGCGCCTGCCGCCCGGATGCACAGGTGCGCCGCCACGTCGATAGGCTGCGGGCGTGGACCTGTACGAATACCAGGGTCGCGAACTGTTTGCCCGGCATGGACTGCCCGTGCTGGGTGGCGGTGTCGCTCAGACTCCCGAGGAAGCCCGGGCGATCGCCGAGAAGCAGGGCGGACGGGTCGTGGTCAAGGCGCAGGTGAAGGTGGGCGGGCGCGGCAAGGCCGGTGGTGTGAAGCTCGCCGGCACCGTCGAGGAGGCGGTTGCCCACGCGACCGCGATTCTCGGCATGGATATCAAGGGCCATACGGTCCGCAAGGTCATGGTGACAACGACCGCCGACATCGCCGAGGAGTACTACTTCTCGTACCTTCTCGATCGGGCCAACCGCACTTTTCTCTGCATCGCCAGCATCGCCGGCGGGATGGAGATCGAGCAGGTCGCTCACGAGGCGCCGGAGAAGGTCGTCCGTCAGGAGATCGACGCGGTGCGCGGCGTCGACGAGGGCATCGCGGGCGACATCGTCGCGCGAGCCGGCTTTCCGGCCGAGGTAGCCGATCAGATCACCGATATCGCGGTCAAGCTGTGGCAGGCGTTCGTCGCCGAAGACGCGACGCTGGTCGAGATCAACCCCTTGGTCCGTACGCCCGATGACCGGGTGCTGTGTCTCGACGCGAAAGTGACCTTGGACGCCAACGCAAACTTCCGCCACCCTGAGAACGCCGCGTGGGAGGACGTCGATGCCACGGATCCCCTGGAGCAGGCGGCCAAGTCGAAGCGTCTCAACTACGTGAAGCTCGACGGCGAGGTCGGCATCATCGGCAACGGCGCCGGGTTGGTCATGTCCACTTTGGACGTTGTCGCGTACGCCGGGGAGAAATATGGCGGCGTCAAGCCGGCGAACTTCCTGGACATCGGCGGCGGCGCGTCGGCCGAGGTCATGGCGAACGGCCTGGAGATCGTGCTGTCCGATCCGTCGGTACGCAGCGTCTTCGTCAACGTCTTCGGCGGCATTACGGCCTGCGATGCCGTGGCCAGCGGCATCGTGTCCGCGTTGGACCTGCTCGGGCAGCGGGGCGAGGCGGTGACGAAGCCGTTGGTCGTCCGGCTGGACGGTAACAACGCCGAAGAGGGGCGGCGGATACTCGACACCGCCGCCAACCCCCTCGTCGAGAGGGTCGACACGATGGACGGCGCCGCGGACCGCGCGGCCGAACTGGCGGCTTCGGGGGGCTGAGAACATGGCGATCTGGCTCACCAAGGACTCGAAGGTCATCGTGCAGGGCATGACCGGCTCGGAGGGCTCGAAGCACACCCGCCGGATGCTGCGAGCCGGCACCGTGGTCGTCGGCGGCGTTACGCCCGGCAAGGGTGGCCAGTCAGTTGACTTCGGCGGAGCCGATCAGAGTATTGGCGGCGGCGGAGCCGACCAGAGCATTGGCGGCGGCACGATGCTGCCCGTCTTCGACTCGGTCGCAGAGGCCATCGCGGGCACCGGGGCAGATGTGACGGTCATCTTCGTTCCGCCCAGGTTCGCCAAGGCAGCCGTTATTGAGGCGATCGATGCCGGCATCTCCCTCGCCGTCGTCATCACCGAGGGGATGCCGGTACACGACACCGCAGGCTTCTGGGCGCACAACGTCGCGCGTGGACAGAAGACCCGCATCGTCGGACCCAACTGTCCCGGCGTCGCGAGTCCCGGTCAATCCAACGCCGGCATCATCCCGGCCGATATCACCGGCGCCGGGCGCATCGGCCTGGTCTCCAAATCGGGAACGCTGACGTACCAGATGATGTACGAGCTGCGCGACATCGGTTTCTCCACCGCCGTCGGCATCGGCGGTGACCCGGTCATCGGCACAACCCACATCGACGCGCTCGCCGCCTTCCAGAACGACCCCGACACCGACGCCATCGTCATGATCGGTGAGATCGGCGGCGATGCGGAGGAGCGGGCGGCCGAGTTCATCAAGGCCAACCTCACCAAGCCCGTGGTCGGTTACATCGCCGGCTTCACCGCCCCGCCTGGCAGGACGATGGGTCACGCCGGCGCCATCATCTCGGGCTCGTCCGGAACGGCGGACGCGAAGAAAATGGCCCTGGAGGAGGCGGGGGTCAAGGTCGGCAAAACACCGAGCGAGACCGCCCGACTCATACGGGAGATCATGCATGGCTGAGCCCGGGTAGCGGCCGCGGGAACTCGGGTCCGCTAGGACGGACTTCGGATTCCCCAGCCAAGTAGGACTCGTCGCGGAAAAGCTTGGCCGCCAGCGGCCAGTCGTACCCGGTGGTCGGCCTGGGTTTTGGCACAGTGGTGGGCGATGTCCACGACCCCTGACCAGGGCGTGCGGCCGGATGCCACCCGCGACGACACCCGCGCCGTCCCCCCACGGGCCCCACTGGCTGTGGCGGCGACCGCCGCCGCTGTGTGGGCGGCGGCCGTCACCTACCTTCCCGTGCTCGCCTTCGCCATGCTCGCCGGCGGGGGTGTCGGGGCCGTCACCCGGCTGGCGGCCGCAGGCTGGCTCTTGGCTCACGGTGTCCCGATCACGGTCGGTGCGGAGCGGGTGAGCCTCGTGCCGCTGCTGTTGACCGGCGTCGCCCTCTGGCGCCTGGGGCGCGCCGGTGTGCACGCCAGCCGGGCCGTCGGTGGCCACCGCGCGCGAACGATGCGGCGAGCGCTCACCGCGGCCCTCGCCGTCGGCCTGGCGTACGCCGGGCTCGGTGCCATCGTCGCGGCCTGGGTCGGAGCGCCGGTCGGCGGCGCTGCAATGAGGCTCGGAGTGCTGGCGTCGGCCGCCGCGGGTCTCGGCGTCCTGGTTCACACTCGCGCCGGCCGTCTGCTGTCGCGGCGAGCTCCGCAGGTTGTCCGCGACGCGGTGCGAACCGGAGTCAGTGCGGCCGCGCTCGTGCTGGCGATCGGCGCCGCAGCGGCCGGAACCGCACTCGCGATCCGCGGTGTCGACGCCGCCACGATGCTCGGGTCCTACCGGGCCGGTGTGATCGGGCAGGCAGGAATCACCTTGCTATGCCTGGCGTACGCGCCGAATCTCGCCGTGTGGGGCGCGGCCTACCTGCTGGGTCCCGGCTTCGCGCTCGGGGTCGGTACGGTGGTGAGCCCTGGACTCGTCGCCGTCGGCCCGGTCCCGACCGTGCCGATCTTCGCCGCGCTGCCACAGCACGCGATCTCCGGAGCTGCGTCGGCCCTGCTCGGCGTCCCGCTCGTGGCCGCGATGGGCGCGGGTGTCGCGTTGGCACGCCAGCGAGCGGGCGCGGGTTGGACGCGCCTGCTCGCCGGGGCGGCCCTGGGCGGCCCGGTCGGTGGGGTGCTCCTGCAGACGACCGCCGTCGCTTCCGGCGGTTCCCTGGGCTCGGACCGGTTGGCCCAGATCGGGCCGACCGGATCTGGCGTCGGACTGTGGGGCGCGCTGGTCCTCGGAGTCGGAGCGGTCGTCGGTGCGGCAGCCATCCGGGCCGTGCGCCGAACGCCCGCGGCTAGTGTCGACGTGTGACCGCCCGGCTCGTTGTCCTGGTCTCCGGAACCGGGACGAACCTACAGGCACTGCTGGACGCATGCGCGGACCAGAGGTACGGCGCGACCGTGGTGGCGGTCGGGGCGGATCGCGACGGTACCGGAGGCGTCAAGCGGGCCGATGCGGTGGGCGTACCCACATTCGTATGTCGGTTGCCCGACTTCCCCGACCGGGAGTCCTGGGACGCCGCGCTCTGCGACGCGGTGTCGGGTTACGAGCCTGATCTGGTGGTATCGGCCGGCTTCCTCAAACTGGTCGGGCAGGCGTTTCTCTCCCGCTTCGGCGGACGGTATCTCAACACGCACAACGCTCTGCTGCCAGCCTTTCCGGGCATCCACGGTCCCCGTGACGCGCTTGCGCACGGCGTCAAGGTGGCCGGCGCGACACTGTTCTTTGTGGATGCGGGCGTGGACACCGGCCCGATCGTCGCTCAGGTACCCGTTCAGGTGCTCGACGACGACACCGAGGAAACGTTGACCGAGCGCATCAAGGCAGCCGAACGGCGACAACTCGTCCACTACGTCGGTCGCCTGGTCCGGGAGGGCTGGACGATTACCGGAAGGAAGGTCACGATCCCATGAACGGCAGGCGCCCGATCCGCCGAGCACTGGTGAGCGTGTTCGACAAGACCGGGCTTGACGAGCTCATCCGAGCACTGGCCGGCGCCGGCGTCGAGATCGTGTCGACCGGAAACACGGCCGCGCTGGTCGAGTCGCTCGGCGCGGCGGTGACGAGGATAGAGGAGCTCACCGGATTCCCCGAGTGTCTCGACGGACGGGTCAAGTCCCTCCACCCGTCTGTCCACGCTGGACTGTTGGCGGACCTGTCGCAGCCTTCTCACATACATCAGCTGGAAGAGCTAGGGATAGTGCCATTCGATCTGCTCGTCAGCAACCTCTATCCATTCAGCGAGACGGTCGCGTCCGGCGCGAGCACCGAGGAATGCATCGAGAAGATCGACATCGGCGGTCCGGCGATGGTCCGCGCGGCGGCTAAGAACCACGCCACGGTCGCGGTCATCACGTCGACCGGCCAGTACCGGATGGTCGTCGACGCACTGGCGTCCGGGGGGTTCTCGCTCGAGCAGCGGCGGGCGCTCGCCGCTCGGGCGTTCGGCGACATCGCCGAGTACGATGCGGAGGTCGCCCGCTGGTGTGCCGACGTGCTCGCGCCCGAGCCAGACGGCTGGCCGGACACGACCGCGGCCGTGATGCGTAAGACGGCGGCTCTGAGGTATGGCGAGAACCCGCACCAGCGGGCCGCGCTCTACGTGGACCCGGCCTCGCCGCCCGGGCTGGCCCAGGCTCGCCGGCTCGGCGGCAAGGAGATGTCCTACAACAACTACGTCGACGCCGACGCCGCCTGGCGCTCGTGCCACGACTTCGCCGAGCCCACCGTCGCGATCATCAAACACGCCAACCCTTGCGGCATAGCCCAGGGGGCCGACATCGCGCAGGCGCACCGCCGGGCCAACGCCTGCGATCCGCTCTCCGCGTACGGTGGCGTGATCGCAGCCAACCGGCCGGTGACGGTCGACATGGCGCGGCAGATCGCCGACGTCTTCACCGAGGTGGTCGTGGCACCCTCCTATGAGGACGATGCCGTGGACCTACTGACGGCGAAGAAGAACCTTCGTGTGCTCGAAGCCCCACAGTGGAGTGTTCTGGCCAGCGAGATACGGCGGGTCTCCGGTGGTGTGCTCGTCCAGACCACCGACCGCATCGACGCGCCAGGCGACAACCCCGGCGCCTGGCATCTGGTGGCGGGGGCGCCGGCGAGCGATGCAACGCGGGCCGATCTGGCCTTCGCCTGGCGCGCTGTCCGGTCGGTGAAGTCGAACGCCATTCTTCTCGCCAGCGACCGGGCGGCGGTCGGTGTCGGCATGGGACAGGTCAACCGGGTCGACGCAGCTCGGCTCGCCGTGGCCCGTGCCGGCGACCGGGCCAAGGGATCCGTGGCCGCGTCCGACGCGTACTTCCCCTTCGCCGACGGCGCCCAGATCCTCATCGACGCCGGTGTCACGGCGATCGTCGAGCCGGGCGGATCGATCCGCGACAAGGAGGTGATCGCCGCCGCGGCGGCCGCTGGGGTGACCCTCTATTTCACCGGTACCCGGCACTTCTTCCACTGACCACACGTTTGCCCAGGCAAACGACCACGGCTG
>JBKPDY010000146.1:0-4780 GCA_046728155.1 Actinomycetota bacterium | reverse complement strand
GCCGACTGGATCATCGACCTCGGCCCCGGCGCCGGCCACGACGGCGGCCGGATCGTCTTCGAGGGCACACCCGCCGACCTCGTCGCGGCCCGCTCCACCCTCACCGGCGAGCACCTCGCGGCCTACATCGGCACCTGAGCGATGCGAATGGCCGGTTGAAGTTACGCGGCTCAACGGGAACCTCGGGTTCTGATTACTGGCCAAGCTTGATGCGGTCTTCTTTGCAATTGAGATCGGCCAGTCGGGTTGCAGTTGGGTTCACGCCAGCGCAGAACACGAGCTTCGCCACGCCACAGCGCGAGAGCGACGCTCCAACGGCTGCATTCATGTGCCCGAACGCACCCACGCTATGAAGCTGTCGCTGCCGCTTTCGCGAGCCGGGATGTGCACCGATCGGACGGCGAGGCGTTTCTCGCCGGGCCTCCAGACGGCGATGACGGCGTGTGTAGCCGGGCTGCTCGTGGGCGTCCGCGCGAGCATCACCAGGCGGCCGTCGCTGGTCCAGGACATGCTTGTCCATTTCAGCGCGACGTCGGCCGGCATGCCGGGGAGGTGTTGCCAGCGGCCGGTGCGTGGATCGAGCAGCCATACATCGGTCACCTGCGTGCTAGTGGAGTCGAATGCGGGGTCGGAGAAGCTCACCGCGATCAGCTTCGCGCTCGGGTTTACTGCCACCTGATCTGTTCCCCAGGAAGGTCCTCCGAACCAGCTGGGCCATCCCAGCGCGCGGCGGGTGCCGGTGCGCAGGTCTGTGAGCGTGAGCGGATGCGGCAGCCTGACCGTCATCGCAAAGCTGCCAGCGATCGCCAACAAGCTGCTGGTGCGCAGCAGCACACGGCCACTGGCGGGGTCGATGACTGAACTGCGTTCTACCAGCAGCGCGCCGGCGCCGGGGTCGATCAGCGTTGCCGAGCACGGCACGGGCCGGGGCCGCGGAGGTGCCGTCCGGCCAGGTTTATTTCGCGAAGCGCGCAGTGATGCGCGTCGATGAAGCTCTTCACCCAGACCGATCGTCCGTCGGCCGCGGGCTGAACGTCGGAGCCGACCGCGATCCGGGTTGCGATCGCGTCGCCGTGGCGCACGAGATAGATGTCGTAGTTTGGGATCCCCGCGAGCCCGCGGCGGTCGATCCACACGACCGCATCCAGCCCCACTGCAAGCACCGACAGCACCGGCCCGGGCCCATGAACGCTGAGGCCCTTGACCGGTGTGACGCGCCCGGTGTCGACATTGAGGAGATACGCCGGGTCTGCGGATACAAGCAGCACCAAGCCAGTCGCCCCGGGCAGCGGAACGCCATGGAGCGGGCCGGGACGGGTCGCAGCGCCGGCGATGGCCGATGACCGCGCGCTCAGCCGCGACTGGTGCGGGCTTGCTCGGCCATGTCCCGCATGCGAGCTGCCCACGCACCCGACCACTACGAGCAACGGCACAAGGGCCAGGAGACGACGAATCATGGTAGTCCGATCAACTCGCCGACTTGCCCTCCCTCGTGGAGAACAATGGCTGGTTCCTCAACACCACAATTATGGACGTGCTCGTCTGCGCCTACGACCTGGACGACATTCACCGGCATGACCCCCTGGCCTGGCCCTATTTCGCCACCGTCGACGACCTCGCCGGGCTGCCGGCGCACGTCATCTCGGTCAACGCGCTCGATCCGCTACGCGATGAAGGCATTGCCGACTACCGCAAGCTCCAGGCGGGCGGCGTCCCCTCAACTGGGCGAGTCAACCTTGGCCTCGCCCACGGAGCCCGACACCATTTACGAGACCGCTGTCGGCCACGCAGGCAGCCCATCCAGCCGACTGGTTCGTGAACGGAACCGGGTCAGAACTGGACGCCGCGGGTGAGCGCGCCGTCGACGAGCAGGTTGGCGCCGGTAATGAAGCTCGCAGCCGGGCTGCACAAGAACACCGCCGCGCGTGCAATCTCCTCTGGCTTCGCCATCCTGCCGGTGGGATTCAACGCGATAGCCTGGGCGAACAACTCTGGATTTTGCTGCTCGATGTTCTCCCAGACACCGCCGGGGAAGTAGGTGTTGCCCGGTGAGACGCTGTTGGCGCGGATGCCTTTCGGTGCGAGCTGGTAAGCCAGCCCCTGGGTGTAATGGATGATCGCGGCCTTGAAGACGCCATATGGCCCTGCCGCGAAATCGATCTCCCTGCCAGACACACTCCCGATCGTCACTATCGAAGCCGCGACGCTTCGCTCCAGGTATGGCATTGCGGCCTTGACCAGGTTGACCGTGCCCATCATGTCCACATCGAAGCTAGCGCGCCAGTTTGCCGTGTCGTCCGGAATGGCGAGGGCGCTGACGTTGGCCACCACTATGTCCAAGCCGCCGAGTTCGGCGGCGCTGTCAGCGACCCATCGCTGCATGCTGGCCTCGTCTGCGACGTCGACGACGACCCCCGCCGCTGTGCTGCCCCGCTTGGTCAGCAGTTCGACCGTGTCAGTGACATCGCGATCGGTGCGCGCACAGAACCCTACAGCTGCTCCCTCGGCGGCGAGCGCCTCCACGATTGCCCGCCCAATTCCTCTGGTACCGCCGGTTACGAGGGCCCGAAGCCCCTGCAGCCCTAGATCCACCTTTCGCCTCCTTAGCCATCACGACGAGCATGACATTTCACTTCGTGTCGCGGGGCATGCTCGCATTTATCGATCTTCAGGTTGTGCATCTGCGGCGCGGTACCTGAGACTGGCTGCGGTGGCTGCCCGCCCGGTCGGCATAGTGGATGGGTCACTCGCCTGTCTCGTGGCCTGGGGCCGGGTTTCGGTTGGCTCGGATGAGGTCGGAAATGACATGCTGAAGACACTTCGATCTGTGCTGCGGTTCCGTCGAGTGCATCTGAGGGCGGCCGACCGTCGGCTGAGTACTGTGGCGAGTGTCGCCGATTACAGGCGCCTGGCCCGGCGACGCCTCCCGCACGGGGTCTTCGACTATGTGGATGGCGGCGCCGAGGACGAGCTCTCGCTGCGTCGGAACAGCATGGCCTTCCGCCGCCTCGAGTTCCGGCCAAGGGTCCTGTGTGACGTGAGCAAGATCGATACGTCGGCGACTTTGCTTGGCAGGCGCATGCCAGTACCCCTGATACTCGCGCCGACCGGCTTCACGAGGATCGCGACTCCCGGCGGGGAACTGGACGTCGCTAGGGCCGCGGCCCGGGCGGGGCTGCCCTACACACTCTCGACGTTGTCTACCAGGTCGATCGAGCAGGTTGCGTCGGTTAGTGGCGGCCCTAAATGGTTCCAGGTCTATGTCTGGCGAGATCGTGGGCTGGTCAAGGACATGCTCGCCCGTGCCGCAGCGGCCGGGTACGAGGCGATAGTCATCACCGTAGACACCGCGGTGCTCGGCCGTCGGGAGCGCGATATCAGGCACGGATTCACGCTGCCGCCGAAGATCGGTCTGCGGACTCTGATCGATGGCGCACTCCACCCCGGGTGGACCTGGGACTTCGTCAGGGCAGAGCCGATCACGTTCGCCAATGTCACGGCGACGACCGTGGCCGACGGCAGCTCGGCAGTGACGCTGGCCGATTACATCAACGGCCAGTTCGACCCTTCCCTGTCCTGGCGAGACCTGGACTGGTTTCGTGCCGAGTGGGACGGACCGATCGTACTGAAGGGAGTTCAGACCGTCGATGACGCAAGGATCGCCGCGAACGCGGGAATCGAGGCGATCGCGCTGTCAAATCACGGCGGCCGTCAGCTTGACGGCGCCCCGGTGCCCCTCGAGCTCGTGCCTGAGGTCGCCGATATCGTTGGGGACCGGGCTGAGGTTATTTGCGATGGGGGAGTCCGTCGCGGCAGCGACATCGTCAAGGCGATGGCCCTCGGCGCCAGCGCATGCATGGTGGGGCGCGCATACCTCTATGGCCTGGCTGCGGTCGGCGAGCGGGGGGTGGATGGCGTCCTGAAATTGCTTGCCGCCGACATGGAGCGGACGATGGCGTTGATTGGCTGCCGGTCTGTTGCCGAACTTGGCACGGACCTGGTCCGGTGGCGGCCACCTAGCCGTTGCGATGCGTAATGAATTTCGGCGTCAGTTGATGGTCGGGCGGTTCACTGCCGGTTGAACTTTCGTGTCCGTTCCGACTGTCGAAGATGCCGGGGGCCCTCGAATTGTTCACTCGGGTTGCGGTGCAGGGTCGAGTGCTTGATCATCAAGGCGCCGTGATCATTATTAACGACACAGAAGATGCGTGGTGCTCAGCTCCGGTACCGGACGCTTCGGCCCTGGAACATCGACAGGCAAGTAGCGGCTTGCATATACTCGTCGTCGTGGGTGACGTGTATCAGGCTCTGGCCGACCCGACCCGCCGGAAGATCCTCGACGAGTTGGCTGGACGTGATGGCCAAACCCTGTTCGAGATCTGTTCACGGCTGGCCATGAGGCACCGGCTCGCCTCGTCACGCCAGGCGCTCTCCCAGCACCTCGACGTACTGGAAGCCGCCGGCCTGATCGTCACCCGCCGGGAATGTCGCTACAAGGTCCACCACCTAGACACACGGCCGCTGGAGCACATCGCCGACCGATGGCTCAGGCCCGACCTGCACAGGAGGCACGATGAGAATCAACCTGACCAGCGTCCTAGTCGATGACCAGGACAAGGCGCTTCGCTTCTACACCGACGTGCTGGGCTTCGAGAAGAAGACCGAGATACCGCTGGGCGAGCACCGCTGGCTGACCGTCGTCTCGCCCGACGATCCGGGTGGCACTGAACTGGTGCTCGAACCCGATGCCCACCCCGCCGCCAAGGTGTTCAAGGAGGCG